>JBIHZO010000053.1:0-11977 GCA_044231405.1 Cypionkella sp.
GGTCAAACGGTGCAAGGGAATCCTGCTACGGCTGGATATCATTGTATGCAATTGTATGCCGAAAATCTATCCCCTTCTGTCATCATTGCACAGTGATCCGTGAAAAAACTGTAACTTTGCCTCGCAAAACCTTGATTGGCGGCAGGGACGCGGCTTCGATAGAACAATTGTATCAGTTCGGGGACAAACCATCATGATGCGACATATCGTCAGCGCCGCCTGCGGGCTGTGGCTATGCTTGGGCAGCGGCGCAGTCGCCCAAAGCGAACCGGGCGTGGTGGTGGAACTTTACACTTCGCAAGGCTGTTCATCCTGCCCGCCCGCGGATGAGATTCTGGCCAAGCTGTCGCGCCAACCGGGCATCATCGCCTTGGCGTTGCACGTGGATTACTGGGACTACATCGGTTGGGAGGATACCTTCGCCGACCGCAAGTTCACCAGCCGGCAAAAGGCCTATGCCCATGCGGCGGGCAGCAAGATGATATACACGCCGCAGATGATCGTTGGCGGGCGCGAACAGGTGGAGGGCAATCAGCCGACCACCGTGGCGCGGGCGATTGACGCCCATATGGGCATGGTTGGGCAGGTGACGCTGACGGCTGAACGGCAAGGCAACAAGGTGACGATCCGTGCGGTTGCCAATCCGCCCCTGACGCGCCCGGCGCGGGTGCAGGTGGTGCGTTATCTGGACCGGGCCGAGGTTGCCATCGAACGGGGCGAGAATGCCGGGCTGAACGTCGCCTATCACAACATTGTCACGGTTTGGGACGATGTCGGCGCATGGCACGGCGACGCGCCGCTGCAGATGACGGCGCAAGCCGCAGGCGGCGCGCCGGTGGTGGTGATCGTGCAAAGCGAGGGTCCGGGGGAAATTCTCGCGGCGGTGCGTCTGAGGTGAACGCGTCTGGGGGGCCCCCCCCAGAGCCCGTGGGATATTTTCAGACAGATGAACCGCAAATTTTAGACAAACTTTAGCTGTCGGGTCATTTCCAGCGGCGGTGAATCCAGAACCATTGTCCGGGTTGGGCACGAATGCGAGCCTCAAGACTGAGGGTCAAGGCGGCCATCATTTCAAGGGGAGTGCTGTGCAGAATTGGAGCTTCGAGGTCCACCGTAAAGCTCAATCCATCCGCGTTGCGCGTGCCATAGAAGGGGATCAGATCGGCACCATAGCGCAGCGCCAATTCGGCGGCGGACAGGGCAGTCATCGCGGGTTTTCCCAAAAAATCAATCGCTTGACCTGCTGCATGTTGATCAAATAGCAATACCAGCAGTCCGCCCGATTTCAGATGGCGCACAAAGCCCGCCGTCCCTGCGCGCCCTTGAGCAAAGATCGGGCCGCCAAACGCTTCCATTGTAAGGACGTAATGGGCGTTGAAATAGCGGTTCGACATCGGGCGATAAAGTCCGCCAATCTGGCAACCCTGTGCCACCAAAGCCGCGCGGGCGGCCTCGTAATTTCCGAAATGACCCGACACCAGTATGACCGGGCGACGGGCGGCGCGGGCGGCATTCAGCGCGGCCACTCCGGGTCCGGTCGGGGAGACGGCCGCCTGTCGGGCGGTGAACTCCGCGTTGGAGTAGTTCTCGATCAGGCTGCGGCCTGCGTTGTCCAAGGCCTGATCGGCAATGATATGGCGTCTTGCCTGAGGCATGTCCGGCCAGATCATCGCCAGATTTTCCCGCGCTCGCGCCCTGTAGCCGACCAATGGCCCAATAATCCGGCGCATCAACCAGCCCAGCAGGGGTACGCGCCAGAGATAGGGCAGGGCCAGCGCAAGCCCGATCAGCCCACGCACCACAAGGTTCTGCGCAAACGCAACGGGTTCAAAGCGAGGGGCGGGGTCAGACATGCGGGCTTTTTGCGGTTGTTTCACGGTGCCAGACATAAATCCCCGCCCCAACGATCACAAGCGCGCCGATGATGGTGAATTTGTCCGGGTATTCACCGTAGAAAATGATGCCCCACAGCGAGGCAAAGACGATGCCCACATAGGCAAACGGTGCCACTGCAGAGGCCTCTGCCATTGAGAACGAGCGGATCACGCAAAGCTGCGCCCCGGTCCCCAAGATCCCCAATGTCATAAACAGGGGAATGTCGGCAGCGGCGATGGGCTGCCAGACGAAGGGCATCGCCAGCCCCATCACCGCCGCTCCAAACAGCGCGGCGAGGATCAGCGATGTCCACGGTCCTTCTTTCTGGCCGACATAGCGGGTCAGCAGGGCGTTTCCGGCATAAGACAGCGCGCAGCCCAGCGGCAACAGCGCGGCGGGGGTGAATACGCCCGCGCCAGGGCGAATGACGATCAGTGCGCCGATCATTGCGACAACGACACCAAGGATGCGGCGGGGACCAAGACGCTCGCCCAGAAACAGGGCTGCCCCAAGTGTGATCAGGATCGGGTTGATGTCGGTCAGGGCGGTGGCCTCGGCCAGTCCGATGTAGCCAAGGCTGGCGAAAAACAGTGCGGTTGCCCCCAGTTGGAAGCCCGATCGTGCCAGGTGGGTCAGTGGATACTGCGTGCGCAGCGCCGCGCCAAGTCTTGGCCCCAGGATCAGCGCCACCAGCAAAGCTTGGCCGGCAAAGCGCGCCCAGATCACTTGCGGTGTCGGATAGCGGGCAATCAGACCCTTGGCCAGCGCATCCATCATGGTGAACAGCAATATCCCCAGCAGCATCAGCAAGATGCCCTTGCGGGTGGCAGCAGCGGTGGGAAAGGGCGCGCGGATCATGGGCCTGCAATATCTGGGGCAGCGCGGACCCTAAGCCGCGGGGGCGGTGGGGGCAAGGCTTGGGCCGAAAACAACTGGACCGGGTCGGATTGGAAGGGCCCTGAGATAGGGCCCGGGGTGACTTTGGCGCAGTGGGCAAGCTCATTTGGGGTGCGGCTTGGGTCTGGCACGATTGGAGTGTGAATGTTGAGGTTCCGCATCCGGCCCGGGCGGCAAAGGGCGCGGCGTTGCAGGGTGTCTGGATGCTGCCCGGGGTTCAGGTGGCGGCTGAAGGTGTTTGAAATGGCAAGACCGCAGATCAAGTCAGGCTGGTTAAGGCAGCGGCGGGGGTTGCTTGGAATGCAGCTTGGTTGTGTGCGCGTTCGGGGCGGCGTTTGGACTGACAGAGCCCAAGCTTTGGTCCGGGATAGGGGCAGAGCGATTTGAGGTGGGTTTGGCGCAGAGCCCAAGCTTTGGCAGTCCTTGCGGAATCACCGGCGCTTGCCCCCTGTCAGAAACCGGTGGCTTTTTCGCTTTGCCGCTAATCTTCTTGCTGGATCAGCACCAATTCTCCGCCGGCTTCCAGCTGGCGGATGGCGGTGACGATTGCGGTCATCGCCTCTTCGGCGTCTTTTTCCTTGATTTTGCCGCGCGCGGCCATTTCTTCCCGCAGACCCTGCGCCATGCGCTGAGACATGTTGGACAGCAGAAATTCGGTCGCTTCGGTCAGTTCGGCATTGCCGACCGTGGCGGCCAAAGCCGTCACCAGAACCGGCTGATCGACGATGCGGATGATCTTGGGCACATCGCGGCCCAGCACCCGGCGGGGTAGGTGGACAAAGGTGAAGATCGCGCGCCGCACCAATTCGGCAAAATCGGCATCGGTTTCCTGCAGGCCCTTCAACACATCCTCACGCGTCAGGGCGGCCGAGACGTTCAAGATTGCGCCCACCCGTTCAACAGGGCCGGTTTCAAAGGCTTTGGGCGGTTGCGCATCCAACTGGCTGGCCAGAGAGATGCCGATCCGCCGCACGGTTTCGGGATCGACATTTCCCGTCAGCGACACTGCATAGGCCACGCGGCGGGCGTGATCACCGGGAAGTTTTCCTAGCAACTCCGCAGACTTGGGCACTGGCAGCTTGGACAGCATCACCGCCGCCACTTCGGTGCTTTCGTCTTGCAGCACCGGCAATAGCCGGTCTACGGGCAGGGCAGTCAGCCTGTCCCAGGGGTCGGCCTTCGCCGAAGCTCCGGCCAGACGGCGCAATCGACTGGCGGCGTTGGCAGAGATATGGCCATCCATCACCGAAAGCGCCCCCTCAATCCCACCGGGAAAAGCCAGACCGACCTGTTCCAACTCGGTCATGAATTCGTCAACGACGCTGCCAAGCGTGCGCCGGTCGATCAGGCGCATCTGGCCCATCTGCTCGGTCAGCGAGGCCTGCATGTGATCGGGCAGTTTCGACAGCGGAATGCTGGCGCCTTCGGACAGAAGATAACGCACGATCACCGCCGCCTTTTCGCGCGGCGACAAGCTGCGCGGACTCGCTGACACCACCGCACGTTGCACCGGAGTGATCCGCGCCAAAACCGCCGGTCCGCCTGCCATCATAGCCCCCATTCAGATTCGCCTGAAGGCAGATTGGCAGGCGTTGGTTAAGGGCGGCTTACTGGCCGCTTGATTTGCCAAAGACCCGGGCGAAAATGGTGTCGACGTGTTTCGTATGATAGCCCAGATCGAACTTTTCCTCGATCTGCGCGGGGGTCAGGGCGGCCGTCACCTCGGCGTCGGCCAAGAGTTCAGTCTTGAAATCCGCGCCCTTTTCCCAGACTTTCATCGCGTTGCGCTGCACCAGTTTGTAGCTGTCTTCACGCGATACTCCGGCTTGGGTCAACGCAAGCAACACGCGCTGGCTCATCACCAGACCCCGGAATTTGTTCATGTTGTCCAGCATGTTTTGCGGGTAGATCACCAGTTTTTCGACCAGACCCGCAAGGCGGTGCAGGGCGAAATCAAGGGTGATGGTGGTATCCGGGCCGATTGCGCGCTCGACCGAGGAATGGCTGATGTCACGCTCATGCCACTGCGCCACATTCTCCATCGCGGGCACCACCGACATGCGGACAAGACGCGCAAGGCCGGTCAGATTTTCCGACAGCACGGGGTTGCGTTTGTGCGGCATGGCAGAAGAGCCCTTTTGGCCCGGAGAGAAGAACTCTTCGGCCTCCAGCACCTCGGTGCGCTGCATGTGGCGGATTTCAATTGCGATATTCTCAATCCCGGAAGCAATCACGCCCAACGTGGCGAAAAACATCGCGTGGCGGTCACGGGGGATGATTTGGGTCGATATGGTTTCCGGCGTTACGCCCATCTTGGCGCAAACATGTTCCTCGACGCGTGGGTCGATGTTGGCATAAGTGCCGACAGCGCCCGAAATCGCGCCGGTGGCTATTTCAGCGCGGGCGTTGATCAGGCGGGTGCGGTTGCGGGCCATTTCGGCGTAAAAGCGGGCGAAGGTCAGGCCCATGGTGGTGGGTTCGGCATGGATGCCATGGCTGCGGCCGATGCGGACGGTGTCCTTATGCTCCATCGCGCGGGTTTTCAGTGCGGCCAGAACCCGGTCCAGACCCGTCAGCAACAGATCCGAGGCGCGTGCCAGTTGAATGTTGAAGGTGGTGTCAAGCACGTCAGAGCTGGTCATGCCCTGATGCACAAAGCGGGCCTCATCGGCGCCGACAATTTCGGCCAGATGGGTCAGGAAGGCGATGACGTCATGCTTGGTGACGGCCTCGATCTCATCAATGCGGGCGACATCGAAGGGCACATCCTTGGCCTTCCAGACCGCGTCGGCATTGGCGCGCGGGATCACGCCCAGATCGGCCATGGCATCGCAGGCATGGGCCTCAATCTCGAACCATATGCGGAATTTGGTTTCGGGGGACCACAGGGCCACCATTTCGGGGCGGGAATAGCGCGGGATCATTTGGGGCAGCCTTTCGGTTGGCAGGACAGGCGAGGTCGGCATAGACCGTGCGCCGCAGGGGTGCAAGGGAGGCGGTGGCAGATGCGGGTTCTGGCGGTAGTTTTGCCGCTGATGCCGGGCGTGGCTTTGGCCCATGATTGGGTGGTGCCGGACGGTGCTGCCTTTGTGGCGGCGCTGACGGCGCGGGTGCTGCAGGATGAAGGCGGTGCTTTGCAGACTTTTTTCGCCGACAGGCAGACGCTTTTTGAAGCGCCCGGTGTCAGTTGGGTCCGTCGGTGGGTGCAAGGGGCGCACAACTGTTCGGCTTGGCCGCCGTCCGCTCGTTGGACCTGCTCTAATGTGGCGCAGCGTCGGTGAGAGCTTCGGTTTGGTGCGGCTCTTGTGGGACACTGTATTGATTTGCATCAACAACGTGCTGGAAGATGGCCATTTGATTGACTTATTTTCGAAGTAGGCACTGTGCAGCCCCTGCCGGTTTGGCATTCACCCGTGATTTCAGCGCAAGCGCCCCATATCGAAAGCCACATCGCTTTGCGCGGGATTGCGGCGGCTGTCGTGGTTTGGGGCCATTGCGCGGCGGTGTCTGGCAGTGATGTGGCGGGCGTTGATTTCTTTGTGCTCCACACCCATCTGGGCGTCGATTTGTTCTTATGCTCAGTGGGATATTACTGACTTATGTGTGCTGGCAAACGTTTGGTGCGGGGGCAACAGTGCGCAACTGGGGGCCGTTTTTGGCACCGCGGCCGGCGCGAATTTATCCGCTGCATCTGGCGACATTGCTGCTGGTTCTGGCCTTGGAGAAGTTTGAACTGCAGCCGGGTCGCAAGGTGTGGCGGTTCCGGGCATTGTTGTGGTGCTGCTGTCCGGCCTGTCTTGCAGGCGGAGCGGCTCAGGACCATGGCGCAAGGATCAGTGGCCAAGCAGCCTTGGGTCAAATGGATATTTTGTCAGATTTTCAAATCCTGTTTCGGTGATAAGCACTTGATCTTCCAGCTTTATTGAGAAATCTCCATCCTGCGGCGACACCAAGGCCTCGACACACAGCACCATGCCGGGTTCCAGTGCCACCTCGAACGCGCCATCAACCCAAGTGTCGGGGTAGGGCACAAATGGCCATTCGTCGCAAAGGCCCACCCCGTGCATTTTGCAGCTGTATTTCTGTGCCCAATATTGCGGGGCCAGTTGATGGCCGCCATGGGTCAACTCGCGCACGGTCACGCCCGGTTTCAGCATCGCCATGTTTGTGGCGATGTGATCCATCGCGTGCTGCATGGCGGAGATCATCGGCGCAGGGGGCTTCGCGTCGCCCACCCACCAAGTGCGCGAAATGTCGATGCAAATGCCATAGGCGCCGATCAGATCGGTATCAAAGGCCACGATTTCATTGTTGGACACAAGGCGCGGGCCGCATTCCTGAAACCACGGATTGGTTCGGGGGCCCGAGGCCAGCAGGCGGGTTTCAATCCACTCGCCACCGCGACGGATGTTGCCCTTGTGCAGTTCGGCCCAAATGTCATCTTCCGACATGTCGCCGCCCGGCACGCCCGCGCGGGTCGCCTGTTCCATCTCGGCAATGGCGGCTTCGCAGGCGTGATGGGCACATTTCATCGCCAGAATTTCTTCCGGGCCCTTGATGGCGCGGGTGCGTTCGGTGACGACTTCACCCTCCAGCACCGTGAACCCGGCGGATTCCAGCGCGCGCAGCCCATGGATCATGATCTTGTCCACCGCAAGCCGGGTGTTGGTGCCGGCATGGGCGCGCATCACTTCGGTCACCTGATTGGCAAAGCTGCGGGCGTCTTGGGCAGTGTTGTCGCCGCAGACGTTGTAAAAGAACGAGGCACCCGAGCGCAGTTCGGCCACCAAGGGGTTGAAGGTCACCAGAAACGGCGAGTTCTTGTATTCCCACATCACCATATGGCCATCGGCACACAAAAGGCAGGCGCGGAAGGGATTGTGGCTGTTCCACAGCTGCATGTTGGTGGTGTCGGTGGCGTAGCGGATGTTCAATGGGTCAAACATCAGCAGCCCGCCAATATCGCGGTCTTGCAGCGATTGGGTCAGCCGCTTCCAGCGGTATTCTCGCATCCGGTCCAGATTGGGCAGGTCCAGCCCCGCTTGCGCCCATTCGGCAAAGGCCAGCTGCGTCGGCCCGATCTCGACCCGGTTGTTGTCGTTCGGGGTGCCATCGCCCAAACGGTCGCCCCGGCTGGGATCAATCTTGCGGCGGTCGGCATAGCTTTGCGGCATGGGGCACCTTTGGTTTGGTTCAGAATGGCGGCCGTTCAACGTTGGGCTTTGCCAAGGGCGACGGTAGGTGTCGCAAACGGCGGCTGGTTGCGGTGTTGCTGAATTTGACCTGTTGGGCGGGACGTGGTGAAAGGTGGCATCCATGAAAGGTTTGCCCCGTGATCACCGACCCAATCCTGCACCAGACCTTGCCGTTCATTCCGTGGATGGACCCGCGCACCATGCGCTTGCCGGGGGTTTTGCCGGTGGTGGGTGATGATTGGCTGCGGGTGGATGAGGCTTTCGCAGGCCAGATGGCCGTACGTGACCGCCTGATTGCGACACAGGAGGCGGCGGTGCATGGCATGCTGGACCGCGCCCGCCCGGCGGCGATGGAGTTGTTTGACAAGGTGTTGGCCCAACTGACACAGACGCCCGGTTACATCGTGGGGCTGGATTCGGTCACGCGCCCCGATGGACAGGTGGTTGGTCTGGATCGCGATTGGCCAATGCGCACCTTGGGGCGGCTGGTGCAGGAAGACCTGTGCCTGATGGAGGCAGAGGGCGCGGAACACATGCTGACCGGGGCTATCCTGTGCTTTCCGGCGAGTTGGACACTCTCCGAAAAGCTGGGGCGGGTGATGACGGGCATCCATGTGCCGGTGGAACCCTATACGCAAGAGGTCGCGCGCCGAGTGCAGCGCCTGTTCGATGCGATCCGGCCGGAACAGCCTTTGTGGCGGATGAACTATCTGACCTATGCCGACCCGACCTTGCACCAGCCGCGTTTGGAATCGGACCGGCGGCCAAGACCTGATGCCAACACGCGGGTGTTTGTGCGTTCGGAACGTCAGTGCCTGATGCGCCTGCCGCAAACACGCGCGGTGGTGTTTTCTATCCACACCTATGTCTTGCGGCTGGAGGATTTGCCCGCCGACGCGCGCGAAGCACTGGTGTCGGCGGGGCACTGAGCATGGCTTCAGATGCCCGCGAACGCTGCCATCTGCTGGCCAATATGGCTTTGCATCAGCGTCGAGGCAAAGCCGGTGGCCACCAAAACCCGCGAGGTCAGCCGCATATTGTCGCCGCGCAATACCGAGTAAGTCACCAGTGCCGCGCCAATCGGCAGTGACACCATGATCAGCGTTGCATTCATGCTGTGCGCGGCCAGACGCATTTGTGGCGAGGTCAGATGTGGGGCCGCAGCTTCGGGCGGTGGATAAAGCGCCAGTCGCAGCCGCGCCAGTTCGGGGTCGCGCGGCAGCGGGATTTGGGGG
This sequence comes from Cypionkella sp., assembly GCA_044231405.1. Classification (GTDB taxonomy): domain Bacteria; phylum Pseudomonadota; class Alphaproteobacteria; order Rhodobacterales; family Rhodobacteraceae; genus Cypionkella. Next base: position 9,203 of record JBIHZO010000053.1, read on the forward strand.
CGATCATTGGAAGGTCGGAACCCCTGCGCGTACATCGCGTCAAAATCGGCCGTATCGACAGAGCGAAAGATCGGGTGATCCGGGTCTTTGCGATGGGGCAGGCCGGGAATCGAATAGGCGAGACCGTCCAGGACTTCGGGCGTCACCACACCAAGGCATTCATGCCACAGCACCGCGTCAGGGTTCAGCCTGACGCGCACCCGTTCCACCAGTTTGGAGCACAGTGCATCGTGGCGCACCGGCTGTTCTTGCCGGTGTGGCGCTGCGTTCAGCCGGGGCGGCAGTTGCGATGGCCCCACCGAAAGCGTCAATGACATCGCCACTCCGGGGCGCGGGGCATCGGTGGTCGCCAGCACGATCTTGGTGCCGGGCAGGTCAAAACTGGCGATGTCTTCGTAATCCCAGTTCAGATGGCGGTCGAGGTCGCGGAACCGCGACAACACCGCGTCAAGGTCTGACACCAGACGGGCAAAGTTCAGACTTGGAGCATTAAGAAACAAAAGCTCGGCAATGGTACTGAACTGTTCTTCGGGATGACCATTCATCGCGAACCCTCCATTCAATCACTGGCCCGGAATAGGCAACAATTGCGCCTGCATCCGGGAGGCATTGCGGCCTTCATAAGGTATTAACCACAAGTTGAGTGCCGTTTCCGCCATAATTCCAATCTTGGCTGGGCGGATGGATTGTTGACGCAGGCGGATTCTTCTGGCGCGCAAACAAAAAGGGCGCCCGGATGGGGCGCCCTTCTCGAGACTGTCCTGCAAGATCAGCAGGAATAGTACATCTGATATTCCACCGGATGCGGGGTGTGTTCGTAGTTGTAAACCTCTTCCCATTTCAGCGCCATATAGGCTTCCAGCATCGGGCGAGTGAAGACATTGCCTGCCAGCAGGAAGTCCATGTCCTTGTCCAGCGATTCCAGAGCCTCGCGCAGCGAACCGCAGACGGTCGGGATTTCCGCAAGTTCTTCCGGGGGCAGATCGTAAAGATCCTTGTCAGACGCCGGACCCGGATCGATCTTGTTGCGGATGCCATCAAGGCCGGCCATCAGCAGCGCTGCGAAAGCCAGATAGGGGTTCGCCGACGGATCGGGGAAGCGGGCTTCAACGCGCTTGGCTTTCGGCGACTCGGTCCACGGAATACGGACCGCACCCGAGCGGTTGCGGGCGGAATACGCCAGCAGAACCGGGGCTTCAAAGCCTGGGATCAGGCGTTTGTAGCTGTTGGTGCCGGGGTTGGTCAGTGCGTTCAGGGCCTTGGCATGTTTGATGATGCCACCGATGAACCAAAGCGCCTCTTGCGACAGGTCAGCGTATTTGTCGCCAGCGAACAACGGCTTGCCGTCTTTCCAGATCGACATGTTCACATGCATGCCCGAACCGTTGTCACCCTTCATCGGTTTTGGCATGAAGGTCACGGTCTTGCCGTAAGCGTGGGCCACGTTGTGGATCACATATTTGTACTTCTGGATGTTGTCGGCCTGCTCAACCAAGCCGCCGAAAATCATGCCCAACTCGTGCTGGCAGGTCGCCACTTCGTGGTGGTGCTTGTCAACGCGGATGCCCATGCGCTTCATGGTTGACAGCATTTCGCTGCGCAGATCTTGCGCCTCGTCGATCGGGTTGACCGGGAAGTAGCCACCCTTGTGACCGGCACGGTGGCCGTAGTTGCCGCCTTCGGTCACAGTGTCGGTGTTCCAGGCCGCAGCCTCGGCGTCGATTTCATACGAAACCTTGCGCGGGGTGACCGAGTAACGCACGTCGTCAAAGATGAAGAATTCGGCTTCGGGACCGAAGTAGGCAGTCTCACCGATGCCCGACGATTTCATGAAGGCTTCGGCCTTCTTGGCGATCTGGCGCGGGCAACGGTCATAGGCTTCGTTGGTGTCCGGTTCGACCACGTCGCAATGAATGCAGAGCGTTTTTTCGGCGTAGAAGGGGTCCATGTAGACCGACGATGCGTCCGGCATCAGTTTCATGTCGGACTGGTCAATCGACTTCCAGCCAGCAATGGACGAACCGTCGAACATGAAGCCTTCTTCGAAGAACTCCTCGTCCACAAGGTCAACGACCAGGGTGACGTGCTGAAGTTTGCCTTTGGGATCTGTGAAACGAATGTCGAGATATTCGACCTCTTCGTCCTTGATCAGTTTCAGAGCTTTTGCGACTGCGCTCATCATGCTGCCTTTCGGTGTTTGGGTTTCAGTGCGGCAGCTTGCGCGGCCAGTGTGCGGTAATGCAGTACACGTCGGACAGCAATGCCCGCGCTTCAGATGGCATCATCGCCGGTTTCGCCGGTGCGGATGCGGATGGCTTGTTCAACCGGGCTGACGAAAATCTTGCCGTCGCCGATTTTATCGGTGCGGGCGGCGGCGATGATGGCTGCGATGGCGACATCGACCATATCGTCGGTCAAGACGACCTCGATCTTCACCTTCGGCAGGAAGTCGACGACATATTCAGCGCCACGATAAAGCTCGGTATGGCCCTTTTGGCGACCGAAACCCTTGACCTCCGTCACCGACAGGCCTTGAATTCCGGCTTCCTGCAGGGCTTCTTTGACCTCGTCCAGCTTGAACGGCTTGATGATCGCCTCGATCTTCTTCATGGGCCGACTCCCCCGGTTTTAAGCTTCTGGGCCGTAGTGATCACTTCCCAGCGGCGGCTTCAATTGACTAGGCTTGGGCTGCGGCGGCATGGTGCGGGAAAAGCCACGCCTTGATTAAATAATAGGCATATTGTGCGATTATTGTGCGGTTTATGAACGAAAAGG
>JBIHZO010000388.1:0-3693 GCA_044231405.1 Cypionkella sp.
CCGCAGCGCCGGTGCCGAAAACCCCGACGCAACCGCATTCAGCGCAGCCTATGACCGGCTGGAGGCCAGCAGCACCATTGGCACGCTGGGCATGACGGGGGACTGGCAGATCGCAGATGATCGCAGCCTGTCGCTGGGGGCCGGTGTGGACTTCGATCTGGACGTGAACGCGGTCACTCTGACCGGCGCGGCCAACATCCCCGGCATGGACGCTTTCGCAGTGGACAGCCCGCTGTCGCGCGCCGACGTTCGCCCCTATGCGACTGCCAGCTACAGCATGGACGTTACCAAAGAGGGCACCTTCACGGCCTCTGTCCGCGCCGGGCGCGCGACCTACGGCGACGTGCCAGAACTGGGCTTGGGTCTGCGCTACGCGATCAATTTCTGATCGACCGGCAAGCAACAGCACAGAAAGGGCGGCCCTCGGGTCGCCCTTTTTGCTGTCTGCAAAATGCGCCACCCCCCGATCTTTGGGCAGAGTTCCGGCTGAGTTCAGCCACGGCCTGCACCTGCTGATCGGCTTCGATTGCGTTGCAGTGGCCCATGGCGGTTGGTTGTCCGCCATGGGCGGCTTTGGACTGCAAGCGGTTGTGGAACGTGATCCTGCGTCAGACGCCAACCCGGGCCTGTAAGCCAGAGTCCCAGGCATGCCGACAGACGCATTCAGGCTTGCGGTCCGAAGGACTGCCCGGGGGTTGTTCCGGTATCAAGCCTTGCCGTCGATACAGGTCTTGGCCCGCTTCAATCGGTCGGTCCCGTCGAAGGAGGTAAACAGGCGGCCCTGATCTGTGTTCATGATCTCGGGCGGGCCGACCTTGTGAAGGGCCTTGTTCAGCGCCATCAGGCAGAACTCGGCCTTCAGCCTGGTGAAGATGCGCCGTGCCAGAACCTTGCGCGCGAACCCGTCGATGACGACCACCAAATGCAGGCGGCCTTTGCGCATCGGACTGCAGGTGATGCCGCTGCACCAGACCTGATTGGGCCGGTCGATCCGCAGCCCGCCCAGCAGACAGGGATGGCTCCGGGGCGCGAAACGGTGTGGAAATTCAGTTGGTCAGGCGGGGTCAACTTCACAGCTTCTGGCTGGCTGTGCCATCGATCTGACACTGCGGGTCAAACGGTTGAGCAGGACCAGAACCGGGACACGGGTAATGGCGAATATTGGTGCAGCAATAAATCGGGTTTCGGCGACCCGTCAGGAAAAAAGTCAGGTTATTGAAAGTAATATACAAAACTCATCCCAAAGCCGCACTTCGACGCTGTCGGCGCTCATATTTCTCTGCCTGTGCTTGCGTTGCCTTGTGGGTTAACACTGCCGAGATCCTGCGAACCCTGCGGCAGCCATTGGCCTTCAACAGCTTGCTGTCGGGACCTGTGTTGCTGCCCGCAGTCTCGACACGGATCACAAGCACAAGAAGGAAATTGAATGTCAAAGACCATGAAATCCAAAGTGGCTCTCAGCCTGACCTCCGTCTCGGCACTCGCTTTGATGGCGGGCATCGCCTTGGCTGGGGAAGGTGCCGGGATGTTGGATACCACCTTCGGCGCGGGTCAAGATGATGGAACTCCGGCTGGTGTGGTTTCAACCTCGCTTGGCAACGGCGACGATATGGCCGAAGATCTGGCTGTGGGTGCAGATGGCACCGTCACCGTCGTGGGCAACCGCAACAACGGCCAGAGCAATGACATCGTGTTGGTCAGGTACACCACCGATGGCGGTTTTGATGTCGGTTTCGGCGCGGGCGAAGATGACGGCACCCCCAATGGCGTGGTGAATATTTCGCTTGGCGACGGCAATGACTTCGGCACCGCGGTCACAGCACAGGCCGATGGCAAGCTGTTGGTGGCAGGTTACCACGAAGATGGCAGCTCGACCAACATGGTGGTCATCCGTGTCAACGCCGATGGGACGCTGGATCAATCGTTCGGCATTGCCGATGATGGCACCGAAAATGGCATTGTGAACATCTCGCTGGGTGACGGCAACGACATCGCGCGCGACATCGCGGTGCAAGCCGATGGCAAGATCGTCGTGGCAGGTGACAGCGTCACTGCGGACGGATCGGCCAATATCATTGTTGCCCGACTGAATGCCGATGGCAGTGTGGACGAAAGCTTCGGCCAGTCCGAAGACGGCACCCCGAATGGTTTTGTTGCCTCCTCGCTGGGCAATGGCGATGACAAAGCCAATGCGCTTGTGTTGCAGGCTGATGGAAAGATCGTCATTTCGGGCAACCGGATTTCAGAAGATGGCTCGTCCAACATCATTGTTGCCCGCTATGACGCTTCCGGTGTTCCGGACGCAACCTTTGGTGCTTCAGGCGATGATGGCACCCCAGAAGGTTTCGTGAACTTGTCCCTTGGGGATGGCAATGAAGTTGCCCGTGATGTGGCCGTTCAGGCCGATGGCAAGATCGCCATTGCCGGCGACAGCGTGACGGCAGATGGATCAAGCAACTTCATCCTTGCGCGTCTGAACGCCGACGGCACCCCGGATGACAGCTTTGGCGTGGCCGATGATGGCACCCCGAATGGTTTTGTCTCGACCTCTCTTGGGGAGGGCAACGATATTGCAACCGGGTTGGCAATTCAAACCGATGGCAAGCTGGTCGTCGCCGGATACCACCAAGAAGGCGACAGCACCAACATCGCGGTTGCCCGTTATGAAGCCAACGGCGCGTTGGACCAAGCCTTCGGGATGGCCGATGACGGCACTGAAAACGGCATCGTCAATATCTCGCTGGGCGATGGCGATGACATGGCCAGCTCTGTCGCGGTGCAGGGCGACAAGCTGATCGTCGTCGCAGGCACAACGACTGCCGCCGATGGCAGCAAGAACATTGCCGTTCTGCGCCTGACTGCACAGTAAACGCCGGCTTGGGGGCGCCAGAAAAGCGGCGCCCCCTTTCCACATCGACGTAAAGAGACAGATTTTGCACCATCGCAGCGGACTTTCATCGATCGGGCGCCTTTCGCAAAACATGGAAGAAAGCTGAAATCCTTTAAACACTTGCCCAGACCTCCGCGCGACAGTACGCCACCAGTGCAACGGGGGCAGATGCAGTGCAGGCGAGACGGATTGGCAGCGTTGTCCGAGACTGGCGAAAAGCTTCCGGGGTCAAGCAAGACAGCTTGGCCGCGATGCTGGGGGTGTCTCAATCTGCCGTCTCAAGCTGGGAAACGGGACGGGACGAGCCAAGTCGTCGTGTCACGGGCAGACTGATCGACATCATGTCGCCCACGGGGCGAGACCGTTTGCAACTTGATAATCTGGCTTTGTCGATTCAGGGAGCGGTGCGTGCCTCGTTCGATTTGGATGGGGTCAAACTCGTCATGGCATCGCGCGGGTTGATCGCGGCTTGGCCTGACTTTGCAAGACTGACCCATTCGAGACTTATCGAGCGGCTCGTCGATGAGGCAAGCCTGCTGCTGCATGATGACGATTTTGTGCGCTCCGTCAGGCGTGGTGAAATTGCACTCGTTGCGGGGGTAAGCGACCGACATGTCGATTTGGACATGGATGTGGATAAACGATTCAAACACAAATGGGTGGCCGTATTCCGCACCTATGGTCACAAAATGTCTATTGATATGACTTATGAAGGTTGCGAAGCATCCTTGTCAAAATGTGTGGAAAGCGTGACGCATTATGACAGTTTGAACAGCTAGGAGGAGTTTCGCATCCAGGAATTG
>JBIHZO010000389.1:0-3681 GCA_044231405.1 Cypionkella sp.
GGACACAACCGCGCGGCCGCCCCGTGTGTCGGACCAGCGGTGATACAGTGACGGTGCCGCCGCATCCGTGGCATAACGCACGGCATAGAGCCGCTGGCCGTCTGACAAAGCCGCAGTCAAGCGCAAATGCGGGGCCGCCCCTTTGGCGCGTGCCAGCGCAATGAACCGTGCCGCAGCCCGTTCCAACGCGCCTTTGGGGTCGGTTTCCAAGCCCTCGGCAATCGCCACCAGAAACAGCGCCTCGGAATCGGTGGCCCCGCGCCGGGCGGTATAAAGCGCATCAGGGATCATCATGTCGGCGTCGCGCCGGAACTGATCGTATCCGCCGATCTGACCATTGTGCATGAAGGACCAGCGGCCTTGCGCAAAGGGATGGCAGTTGTTGCGGCTGGTGGCCGTGCCAGTACTGGCCCGCACATGCGCCAGAAACAGCCCGGATTTCACCTGCGCCGTCAGGCTGCGCAAATTCGGGTCTGACCAAGCCGGCAGCACATCGCGGTAAAGTCCCGGTTCGTCCCGATCGCCATACCACGCCACCCCAAACCCATCGGCGTTGATCGCAGAATGGCATTGGGTGGCGCAATGGCTTTGATGGATCAGGGAATGGCCGGGGCGGCTGATGATTTCCTCAAGGAAAATCGGCGCACCGATATAGGCAGCCCAACGGCACATCACTGCCCCCTTACGGTAAAACGGACCATGCTTTTGCCCCCTTTTTTTAAAGGCTAACATGGATGGCTGGCAAACGGCAGTCCGATTGCCAGCAATTTGATCAGTCCCCGATTTCTTCAACCACCATCAGATCGCGCACAGACGCGCCCTTGGCATGGGCCAGCGCCGCCTGATAATCGGGCGAGTGGTAACAGGCCACAGCCGCCTCAAGGCTTGGAAACCGCGCGACCACATTGCGGGCGCGGTCGTTGCCTTCCAACTGCACATAGCGACCACCTCGGGCCAGAAAAACGCCACCATGTGCCGCTATCGCTGGCCCCGCCCCTTTGGCGTAAAGGCCGTAGGCATCGGGGTCGGTCACATCCACATGGGCAATCCAGAGGGCGGTTGGCATTTATGCCTCCAACGCGGCATGGACCGCTGCAATCGCCGCATCGGCCAAGGCGATGTCGGCACCGCCACCTTGCGCCATGTCCGGGCGCCCGCCGCCACCCTTGCCACCCAAAGCCTCGACCGCCGCTTTGGCCAAGGTGACCGCTGAAATCCGCCCTGTCAGATCTGCCGTGACGCCAGCCGCCACAGCAGGTTTGGCGCCAGTGTCGGCAATCAAGACGATGGCCCCTGAACCGATCTGCGCCTTCATCTCGTCGATCAAGGACGGTAAATCCTTGCCAGACACACCCGAAAGCACCTGAGCAATCAACTTTACCCCGTTGATTTCCTTGACCTCCGGCCCACCTGAGCGCCCTCCCATCGCCAACTCACGCCGCAGCTGTGCGACTTCATTGGTCAGTGTGCGACGCTCATCCTGCAGTGCGCGCACGCGGTCCAGCACATCGCCCGGATGGGTTTTCAGCGCCGTCGCCACATCGGCCAGACGTTGATCCTGCGCGCGCAGATGGTCCAGCGCTGCCTGCCCCGTCAGCGCTTCAATCCGCCGCACTCCCGAAGACGATGCAGAATCGCCGAGCAGAACAAAGGCGCCCATATCTCCGGTGCGCGTGACATGGGTTCCGCCGCACAGTTCCAGCGAATAGGTCCGCCCCTCGGCACCCTTGCCCGACCCGTCGAGCAGGCCCATCGACACCACGCGCACCTCATCGCCATATTTTTCGCCGAACAAAGCCTGCGCACCCAAAGCGCGGGCGTCATCAGGTGTCATGATGCGGGTATCCACCGGGCTGTTTTGGCGAATATAGGCGTTCACCTCGGCCTCCACAGTCGAGATTTCAGCAGACGAAAGCGCCGTGGAATGGCTGAAATCGAACCGCAGGCGATCCGGCGCGTTCAAGCTGCCGCGCTGCGCGACATGATCGCCCAGAGCCCTGCGCAAAGCTTCGTGCAACAAGTGGGTCGCCGAATGGTTGGCCCGAATTTGGCCGCGCCTTGTGTGGCTGACCTCCAGTTTCGCCGGTTGGCCGCGCAGGACAGTGCCTTCCAAGACAGTTGCCAGATGAATGAAAACGCCCGCAGTCTTTTTGGTGTCCGACACGGCGGCCAAACCCGTGGCGGTGCGGATGAAGCCGGAATCGCCCAACTGACCGCCACTTTCAGCATAGAACGGCGTCTGGTTCACGACAATCTGTACGGACGTACCAACCTCTGCCGCGCCAATCGGCGCGCCATCGCGCACCAAAGCCTCAATCTGGCCCTCGGCGGTTTCGGTGTCATAGCCCAGAAACTCTGTCGTGCTGTGGGCTTCGGCAATCTCAAACCAGATTCTGGCATCTGCGGTACCGCCCGCGCCCGACCAAGACGCGCGGGCCTTGGTCTTCTGCTCGGCCATCGCGGCATCAAAGCCCGCCACATCGACGGCGCGGGTCTTTTCGCGCAGCACATCTTGTGTCAGATCCAGCGGAAAACCATAGGTGTCGTAGAGCTTGAAGGCAACCGCGCCCGGCAGATCACCGCCTTCGGGAAGACGGTCCAACTCGTCATTCAAAAGACGAAGGCCACGATCCAGAGTGGTCTTGAACCGGGTTTCCTCCAGCCGCTGGGTTTCCTCGATCAAGGCCTGGGCGCGAGCCAGTTCCGGGTAGGCAGCCCCCATTTGCCGCACCAGCGCCGGCACAAGTTTGTGCATCACCGGATCCTGCGCGCCCAACATATGCGCATGCCGCATGGCGCGGCGCATGATCCGGCGCAAGACATAACCGCGCCCCTCATTGCTGGGCATCACGCCATCGGCAATCAGGAACGAGGTTGACCGCAGATGGTCGGCAATCACCCGGTGGCTGGTTTTGCCGGGACCGTCCGGGTCGGTGTTGGTGGCGTGGGCAGAGGCCTCGATCAGACTACGCATCAGATCGGTGTCATAATTGTCGTGCTTGCCCTGCAAGAGCGCACCAATCCGCTCCAGCCCCATGCCGGTGTCAATCGATTGCATGTCCAGCGGGCGCATGCTGCCATCTGCGAATTGTTCATTCTGCATGAACACGTTGTTCCAGATTTCGATAAACCGATCGCCATCCTCATCAGCAGACCCCGGGGGGCCGCCCCAGATGTGATCGCCGTGGTCGTAGAAGATCTCTGTGCACGGGCCGCATGGACCGGTCGGACCCATCCGCCAGAAATTGTCGTCGGTGGGGATGCGAATAATCTTGTCATCCGAAAGGCCCGCGACCTTTTTCCAGATCGAGGCCGCCTCGTCATCGGTGTGGTAAACCGTGACCAGCAGCTTGTCCTTGTTCAGGCCGAAGTCCTTGGTCAGCAGTTCCCAAGCAAAGGCAATCGCCTGATCCTTGAAATAGTCGCCAAAACTGAAATTTCCCAGCATTTCGAAGAAGGTATGGTGGCGGGCGGTGTAGCCCACATTGTCCAGATCATTGTGCTTGCCGCCCGCCCGCACACATTTCTGCGCTGTTGTCGCCCGCTTGTAGTCACGCGTCTCGACCCCGGTGAAGCAATTCTTGAACTGCACCATGCCCGAGTTGGCGAACATCAGGGTTGGATCGTTGCGTGGCACCAAGGGCGAACTGTCCACAACCTTGTGGTCATTGCGGGCAAAAA
>JBIHZO010000390.1:0-3678 GCA_044231405.1 Cypionkella sp.
CCCAAAGCCTGCGCCGCGATCTGCGTGATCACGGTATTTGACCCTTGGCCAATATCCGTCGCCCCCTGATGCAGCACCAATTGCCCGGCCTGCGTGATGCCAATGCGCATGGTGGACGGATTGGGCAGCGCCGTGTTGCCGCAACCGTACCAACAAGAGGCAAGGCCAACCCCGCGCCCCGGCACCCCCGCCGCCTCGCGCAGCGCCCGCGCCCAATGCGGTTGCAACGCGGTCAGGCATTCCGCAATGCCCACCGCAGACATCAGTTGCCCCGTCGCACTCGCCTGCCCGTCCCGCAGCGCATTGCGCAGGCGGAACTCCAGGCGGTCCAGCCCAGCCTTCTCGGCCAGCCGGTCAAACAGCACCTCTTGCCATGCCGCCGCCTGTGGCACGCCAAAGCCCCGAAAGGCGCCAGACACCGGGCCATGTGTATGCACCGCCCGTGCCCGCGCCGCGACATGGGGGGTGAAATACGGCCCGGTGACATGCACCGGCACCCGGTTCGCCACCGTCGGCCCCCAGCTGGAATAGGCCCCGGTGTTGAACCGCCCCTCAAACGCCACCGCTGTCAGCAGCCCATTTGCATCACACCCAATGCGACCCGACATCTCGGCGGGATGGCGCTTCGTGGTCGAGGCCATGCTTTCCGCGCGGGAATAAACCATCCGGCAGGGCCGCCCTGTCAACAGCGTCACCAGCCCCAACAGTGGCTGCACCGACACATCCAGTTTCGATCCAAAGCCGCCGCCCACCGCCGAAGGCAAAATCCGCACCCGCTCCTGCGGCAGGTTCAGCACCAGCGCCACCTCGTCGCGGTCCATCACCGGGGCCTGGGTACAGGCACGGATGCACAGGGTATCACCCTGCATCCAGGCGGCCCCGGCCTCTGGCTCGATATAGGCGTGTTCGACAAAGGCGGTCGTCATGGTGCCCGCCACCACATGCGCCGAACGGGCCAATGCCTGCGCCGCATCACCCTTGACAACACGGCCTTCGATCAACCGATTTTGCGCGCGATTGGGGTGGATCAGAGCCGCATCCGGGGCCTCGGCCTCGGCGGGGGTGGCCAAGCTGGGCAGAATCTCCCACCCTATCGGAAACCCGGTCAGATCAGGCACGATCCCCGGTTCAAACGCCACCAAAGCCACGCATTCGCCACGAAACCGCGCCACAGTTTCGGCAATCGCGGGCTGATCGGCAAAGGCCGGAATGACGCCAAAGGCATTGCGCCCGGGAACATCACCTGCGGTGAAAACCGTCGCGCGCTGCCTTGCCCAGGCCGCCAGATCGCCAAACCGAAACGCGGCATGCGGATACGGTGACCGCACCGCCTTCACCACCAACGCGCCCTCCGGCACCACATCGGCCCCGAACAGATCGCCCGCAACCTTGGCCGCACCGTCCAGCCGCGCAATGGCCTCGCCCACAGCACCCGGCGACACCGGCACAGTCACCACCCGCCACGCGTCACACACCGCTGCGATGATCTTGCGATACCCAGTGCAGCGGCACAGAACCCCGCCCAGCGCCGCCTGCACCTGCGCCTCTGAAGGTCGCGCCACCCTGTCCAGCAACTCCACTGCCGCCATCAGCATGCCCGGCGTGCAAATCCCGCATTGCGCCGCCCCGTGCCGCAGAAACGCCGCGCGCAACCTGGTCAGCGTGTCGCCCGCGCCCTCGACCGTCTCCACCGCGCAGCCGTCAACCCGTCCAACCGCAGTCAGACAAGCGCAAACCGACCGTCCGTCCAGCAGCACCGTGCAGGCCCCGCAATCGCCCGCATCGCAGCCAACCTTGGTGCCCCGCGCGCCCAGATCTTCGCGCAACACCTCTGACAAACGCGCAGCCGGATCGGCATCTGCCGCCACCTCGACCCCGTTCAGGCGAAACCGGATCACGCCCTGCCCCCGCATTCCACCACCGCCCGCGCCACCAACTCGGCCGCCGCCTTCAGCCGATAATCCGCCGTCGCCCGCACGTCATCAATCGGCTGCAACGCCGCCATATCTTCGGCCCGCACCGCATCCCGCAACTGCCCGACCGGAACGCCCACCAAGGCCGCCTCGACCAGACCCAAGCGCAGAGCCACCGCCGAACAGGCCCCCACGGCCACAGAGGCCTCTGTCACCACACCGTCCACCACCACCAACCGCGCCGCGACCGATGCAATCGAGATCACCAGATAGGCCCGCGCCCCCAACTTCAAGAACACCGACCGCCCCGCCAGCGCGCTTTCCGGCAGATGCACCGCCGCCAAGACCTCGTCCGCCCGCAAAGCCGTCCGCCGAGGCCCCAGCACAAACTCAGCCAAAGCCAACCGCCGCAAACCGCGCACAGATGCCAGCTCCACCTCGGCCCCCAGCACCAACAGCGGCGGCATCCCATCTGCGGCAGGCGAGGCGTTGCACAGGTTCCCGGCCAGCGTTCCTGCATTCTGCACTTGCCGCCCACCCACCGCTCGCGCCGCCACCTGCAACGCCGCGCAGGCCCCGGGCAGCTCCGCCTCGGCAATTTCGGTCCATGTCACCGCCGCGCCAATCCGCAAACCCTCCGCGCGCGTGATCCCCCGCAACGCCGTCACACCGGAAATGTCCAGAACATCGCCCGCCAGCGCAGATCCCGGATACAGATCCGTCCCGCCCGCCAGAACCCGCGCTCCCCCGGCCCGCAAAGCCAAAGCGTCGGTCAGGTCACTGGGGCGGGCATAAAGCGTCATGCGGTGGCCTGAATTGTTTGTGTACATATCAGTCTGCCGCCCCACCCCGCGCCTGTCAACGTCCTTGCACCACAAGCCCGCGCGGGCTACCGATAAGCCATGCCCAGCGACTATATCCTTGATGACCAGATCGGCTACATCCTGCGCCGCGTCACGCAGCGCCACCTGTCGCTGTTTTCCGACCTGATCCCAAACGTGACAACCACGCAATTCGCGGTGCTGGCCCGGCTGGAAGAGCTTGGCCCGCAATCGCAAAACCTGCTGGGTCGCGCCACCGCCATGGATGCGGCCACCGTCAAGGGCGTGGTGGACCGCCTTTCCCGCCAGGGCCTTGTGCAAACCGCCCCCGATCCCGAAGACCGCCGCCGCCTGACGGTCACGCTGACCGACGCCGGGGCTGATCTCTTTCACGCCTTGAAAGACAGTGCCCTGCAAGTCTCAGGCCGCACTTTGGAACCGTTGACCCCGGATGAGCGCGCGCAACTGGCGGCCCTGCTGTCCCGCCTGACCTAACCGCCGTGCCGCGCCCGGAAAGTTGTCAACTCTTGCGCGCTGGGCGCTTGCCCGGTGAAGATCAGAACATAATCCGGGATCCGCTGTAACCGCAGTTGCAACGATTCCTCGGTGCGCATCGCGATGTAGCCCACCTGCGTCAGATACACCGTCTGCGCCCTGATCCGCGCCTCTTGTGGCGCAAAGGAAAACGTCTCAAACATGCCGGTCAGGGCCTGAATCCGCACCTCATCCACACCCGCCAACACCTCGGCCAGACCGCTGTCCGTCAATGCCCAGGTGCGGATGGCGAATTCCATCCGGCTGTCAAACAGCGCGGGCGTGATCCAGCAATCAGTCACATTCAGCATCGCTTCGGCAATCGACCCCGCCGGAGCCTGTGCGCGCGCGATCAGATTGGCGGTGTTCTGGCTTTGCCAGCGTGCCACCAACCCGGCCAGCAACGCCTC
>JBIHZO010000392.1:0-3666 GCA_044231405.1 Cypionkella sp.
ATGGGGCGGTCCGTTGGCGGGGTTGACCGACAGTCTGGCGGCGCTGCAATCCTTCACCGACCAAGGGCGCGATGCTGCCAGCATCACCCGTTTTGCGCTGGGCGGCGCAACAGAGCGGTTGTTGCGGGAAGTGTCATTGCGCATCTTCTGGAGCCAGCAGAAGGATGATTTCGGCACCTGGAACCCAGCCACCTTGCGCAAGACTGTTGATTTCCTGTCTTGGTATGGTGGCCCTGCAACATTGCAGATCGAAGATCAGGTCGCGGCCCCGGACCAGAAGCCGCCAGTTTCGGCCCATCGGCAGGTCGATCTGGCGCGTGTGCAAAAGGTCTGCACAGATCGGCTGACGGCTTTGCGCCTGACAAATCCCGCCACCCCCGCGCCGGGATACAAGGCAGGGCCGCTGGCCGGAATTTTCGCCACAGCCCCCTATCTGCACAACGGGTCAGTGCCGACGCTGGATGCGCTGCTGTCTGCGCCAGACGCCCGGCCCGATCTGTTTGACGTGGGTGCGGTGCTGTTTGATCCGGTCAGGGTTGGGCTTGGCGCGCCGATCAAAGGCGGTGTGTCGGCCCCGTTCAAGGTGACTGACCTGCGTGGCCGGACCATTCTTGGCAATTCCAATGAGGGCCATGTCTACCCGGCAAATCCGCTGACCGAAGTGCAGCGCGCGCAATTGATCTTGTACCTGAAGGAGCTGTAAAACCTGTCAAAAATCGCCATATGTTCTCGCAAGCTCTGGTGTTTTTGGGCAAGGCGGCGGGCAAGTCCTGTCTGGACGCAAGGGCGGTTTCAGACTATGGAGTTCACTGGGTTTCACCCTACTTAAAGCCTGTCCTGTTGTCTTGGGCAGTGCCGTTTGATCTGCCGACAGGGAAATTTCCTGTGGCGCTAACAGGGAAGTTTTTGCCGTGTCCTTCTTTCGGTTTCATCGGGTTGCTGCCCTGATCGTTCTTATTGCCGCCGCCGGGTGGATCGCAACGGGTGAATTTGCGGCCGTTGGCAGCCACGAAGCGCATGCTGAAACCGCCGCCAAGCCCGCGTCCGAAGCCCCGGCAGTGGTTGCCGTGGAAGGCGCCGCCGCGCCAGTCTTGCGCACAGTGTCCGGGCTGGTGCCCACCTTTGCGGATCATTCGCGCATCATCAGCCTTTCGGGGGCAACGCAGCCCGACAAGCGCGCGGTTCTGGCCGCGCGGGCCGAAGGTGTGGTCAACAGCCTTGCCCTGACCAAAGGCGCGATGATCGCCGCCGATGCAGTGGCGATGACGCTGGAGGGGCCAGAAACGCTGGCCCGCGCCAAGATTTCCCAGATCAATCTGGAGCAGCGCGAGCGTGAGCTGAAAGTCGCCGAAGACTTGTTCGCGCGTGGCAACAAACCCGAGATTCAGGTCATCAGCGCTCGGTCAGATCGCGATGCCGCCGAGGCCGAGCTGACGCTGGCCCGCGCCGCCGTGGATCGGCTTGAACTGAAGGCTCCTTTTGCGGGCTTGGTCGACACGGTTGACGTCGAGATGGGCGAATGGGTGCAATCCGGTGCGCCCGTCGCCACCATCCTGTCACTGGACCCGATCATTGTGCGCGCCGAGGTCTCCGAGTTGGACATCGGTCACGTCTCCCCCGGATCGAAAGCCAGCGTCAGCTTGGTCAACGGCACCAAACTGACAGGCGAGGTGCGCTTTGTGGCGCGTGAGGCGTCCGCAGAAACCCGCACCTTCCCGGTGGAAATCGCCTTTCCGAACCCTGATGCCGCAATCCCCGCCGGCATGACGGCAGAGGTTGAGCTTTACGCCGCTGCCGTGCCCACGGTGACGGTGCCGCGATCGGTGATCACCCTGAACGACCAGGGGCAGTTGGGCCTGCGCGTGGTCGGGGCCGACAATCTGGCGCAGTTCATTGTGGTGCAGATTGTGGACGACACCGAGGCGGGCTTGATTGTTGCGGGGGTGCCTGCCGAAGTTCGGATCATCGTTGCGGGACAAGATCTGGTGCGCGACGGCGAACAGGTGATCGTGTCTGACGCTGCTTCGGTGCAAGAATGAAGATCGTAGAAGCCGCGATTGACAACGCCCGCCTGACTCTTTCGGTGCTGGTGTTCCTGATGCTGGCCGGTGCGATGGCCTATTTGAACATTCCCAAAGAGGCGGAACCGGATGTTCAGATCCCCATCATCTATGTCAGCATGGGCTTTTCCGGCATTTCCCCAGAGGACAGCGAGCGGCTGCTTTTGCGCCCAATGGAAACCGCGCTGAAATCCATCACCGGCATCAAGAAAATGTCGTCCACCGCCTTTCAGGGCGGCGGCAACGTCCTGCTTGAGTTTCAGGCCGGGGCCGATCTGGACAAGGCGCTGGACGACGTACGCAACAAGGTCAGCCAAGCGCGGCGCGATCTGCCACAGGGGGTGGATGAACCCTCGGTCAACGAGGTCAATATCTCGGAATTCCCGGTGCTGGTGATCACGCTGTCGGGCGATGTACCCGAACGGGTTCTGGCCGCAGCGGGGCGCGAATTGCGCGACCGGATAGAAGAACTGCCCCCGGTTCTGGACGCCGCCCTGCAAGGCGTGCGCGATGATCTGGTCGAGGTGATCATCGATCCGGCGAAACTGGCTTCTTACGGACTGCGCCCCGATATGATGATTGCGGGCTTCAACGCCAACAACCAATTGGTCGCTGCTGGCGCGCTGGAAGGGGCCGAGGGCCGCTATGCCATCAAGGTGCCGTCGCTGATCGAAACGGCTGAGGATGTGGCGAACCTGCCGATCATCTCGAACGGAGCCGCCGTGGTGCGGGCGTCCGATCTGGCGGAAGTGCGCGCGACCTACAAAGACCCCGAAACCATCACCCGGCTGGACGGCGTGCCCGCCGTGGCGATTGAGGTGTCAAAGCGCACCGGGGCCAACCTGATCGAAACCGTCGACAGCGTGAAGGCGATCACAGAAGAGTTCAAGGCGCTGCTGCCTGCGGGCACCGAAGTGACCTTCAGTCAGGACAAATCCAAGGATATCCGCCAACTGCTGGCCGATCTGCAAAATTCGGTGCTGACCGCCGTGATCCTGGTGTTCATCGTCATACTGTACGCGCTGTCGGGTCGTGCATCGATCCTGATCGGCATGGCCATTCCGGCGTCGTTCCTGATGGGGATGCTGGCGCTGTCGCTGTTTGGCTTTACCGTCAACATAGTGGTGCTGTTCTCACTGATTCTGGCGGTGGGCATGTTGGTCGATGACGCCATCATCGTCACCGAATTCGCCGAACGCCGGATGAGTGAGGGTATGCCCAAACGCGAGGCCTTCGCCATGGCCTCACACCGCATGGCCGGCCCGGTGATTTCCGCCACCCTGACCCGCATCGCCGCGTTTTCGCCGCTGCTGTTCTGGCCGGGGATCGTGGGCGAGTTCATGAAATACATGCCGATCACCCTGATCGTCACCCTTTCGGCGTCACTGATCTACGCGCTGATCTTTGTGCCGACCTTGGGTGCGCTGATCGCCAAGCCGTTCAAAGAGCCGCCGCAGACCAAAGACGGCGCCTATATGTGGCTGGTGGGCCGCGCCGTGCGACATCCGTTCATCGTGTTGTTTCTGGCCATAGGCCTCTTGGTCGCGGTGCCGTTTGGCTATGGCAAATACGGCAGCGGCGTGGAGTTTTTCCCGAACGTGGAACC
>JBIHZO010000393.1:0-3665 GCA_044231405.1 Cypionkella sp.
CCGCCAAGGTTCACCTCCACCTTGGTTTTCTGTACGTTCAGCAGGTCCAACTGCCCCTGCAACAGCCGCACGATGATGTCGGATTTGGAGATCAAATCCTGCAGCTTGCTGTCAATCGACGCCGTGCGCATCCGTTCCTGCCGCATCGACTCCGATTTGGCATCCGAGAAAATGCCGATGAACGTCTCCATGCCGGTCTTGGACCGCATCTCGTCGAAGTCCTTCGAGAACCCCGCCGTCACATCATCCAGGCCCATGATCAGTTCGGCGATGTTGGCGTTCATCAGGTCGGTGTGCTGATGCACATCCTCCAAAGTGGCATTTTCGATATCGATCGCAACCTCGCCCGCATCCAGCTTGGACCGCGCGGCCTCGATCTTGCCAGTGATCTCGGAAATCTTCGCCTGCGCCGCCGCAACCTGTGCTTGGCTTTCCTTGATCTGCGTGTCGAAATCGGCCATCGGACCCTCCGTTAGAATGACGTGCCTTGATATAGGCATGTTAATTGATATTACATATACTGGGCCATCAAAAAACATGGCGCCGCTCCAAACCGCGCGGCTCTCTGTCCCGATGACCGATAGCGCCATCCTTGCCCAAGTCTCTGCCCGTCGCCAAGCGCTTATTGGCCGGACTCAAGACTTGATCCGAATCCCGACTTTGAATCCGCCGGGGGCGCACCGTCGCGGCATTGCGATTATCTGGCGGCGCGGCTGGAACCGCTGGGGTTCACCCCCCAATCCATCTGCGCCGACGGGGCTCCGGGCGCGTCAGATGCCTTCCCGCGCTGGTGCCTGATCGCGCGGATCGACAATGGCTCGCGATTGCACGCAGTTCAACAGCCACCATGACGTGGCCGCATTGCCCATGGCTTGATGCCCTTCCTTGGTGACCCTGCCATCCGCCATGTGGACGCTGCGCTTGAAGTCATCGAGCGCCGCGAATATTCCTTGCGAGCAACCAAAACCACTGCAATGCCCGATGGCGCGCGCCAACCCGCGCCGGACCGGGTTTTGCCCCTTACTGCCGGGCTTGTTGTCTCTCACGGAACCTATAACGGGAACACTTCGACCGCATCGGCCGCTTGAAAAACTGCTCCGCCTACCGACCGGGCCTGCGGCATCTCCCCCACCGGCCTTACGAATGGATCGGTGTGGGGGCCATGGAAGAAGGTGCCAAGGTGATGGCCTTGGTACTGCAAGATCTGCTGAGCTGTTTCACATTGGTTCAAATATCCCGGGGGTCCGGGGGCTGGCCCCCGGGCTGCCGAAGTATCACACCGGGATGTTGTCGATCAATCGCACCCCGTCCAACCAGGCAGCGGCCAGCATCCGGCGCGGTCGTTGAGTGTCATCCGAAGGCATCAGTGTTTCGGCGTCGCGCAGTTCGATGTATTCCACCCGCTCGAACCCGGCATGGCGCAGCATCTCAGCGGCTTCGCGGATGGCCATGCGGTCGGACTGACCTGCTCGAATATCCACGGCAGCGCTTGTAATCGCGCCGAACAGCACGCCGGCAATCGCACGCCCCTGTGGCGTCAGGCGGATATTGCGAGAAGACATGGCCAGTCCATCGGCCTCACGAATGGTTTCGCAGCCGACAATGGTGATCGGCAGATTGAGATCGCGCACCATCCGCAGGACGACCTGCAACTGCTGCCAGTCTTTTTGACCAAAATAGCCTCGGTCAGCCATGGTCATGCCGAAAAGCTTTGTCACCACGGTCGCCACCCCGTCAAAATGGCCCGGTCGCATCCGGCCTTCCAAAGGCTCTGACACCCCGCCCACCGAAACGGTGGAGTTGAATCCTTCTGGATACACCTCTTCCGGCAAGGGCGCGAAGATCATGTCGACCCCGACGGTCCGCAACAGCGCCGCATCGGCCTCTTCCGTCCGGGGGTACTTCTTCAGATCATCGGGGTTGTTGAACTGCTTGGGGTTGACGAAAATGGTCACGATCACCCGGTCACATTCCTTTTTCGCGGCGCGGGCCAGCGACAAATGCCCCTCATGCAGCGCGCCCATGGTCGGAGCCACGCCGACACTTTGCCCCATGGCTTTCCACGCACGGACATGTTCACGCAGTTCGGACACCCGCCGGACGATCAGTGTCAAGACTTCGGCCCCTTCGCCAGCACATCGGCAAAACCGTGCTCTGCCCCCGGGAATGTCCGGCTGCGGACTTCGGCAGCGTAATCAGCAATCGCGGCATCGGCCGCCGCGCCCAATTCGGCATAGCGTTTGACGAATTTGGGCCGGAACTCGGTGAACAGGCCCAGCATATCGTCGACCACCAGCACCTGACCGTCACATTGCGCGCCTGCGCCAATGCCAATCGTGGGAATTTCCAGTCCCTGCGTGATCCGTGCCGCAAGGCCCACCGGCACCTTTTCCAGCACCACCGCAAAGGCCCCAGCGGCCTCCACCGCGCGGGCATCGGCCATCACGCTCTCGGCCTCATCATCTCGGCCCACCACTTTGTATCCGCCCAAAGTGTTCACAGACTGCGGGGTCAGGCCAATATGCGCCATCACCGGCACACCGCGTTTGGTCAGAAACGCGATGGTTTCCGCCATATGCACGCCACCCTCCAGCTTTACGCAGGGAGCACCGGTTTCGGCCATCAACCGCGCCGCATTGCGGTAGGCTTGTTGCGGGCTTTCTTCATAGCTGCCAAAAGGCATGTCGATGATTGGCATCGCACGGGTCAAACCGCGCACCACCGACCGCCCGTGCAGGATCATCATCTCCATCGTCACACCAAGCGTGCTTGGCATGCCGTGCAGCACCATTCCAACAGAATCGCCGACCAGCGCCATGTCGCAATGGGGATCGACCATTCGCGCCACGGGGGTCGTATAAGCGGTCAGCACCACAAGTGGCGCCTGTCCTTTGCGCGCCCGGATGTCGGGGGGCAGGACCGCGCGAACGGCAGAGGTTGCGCTCATGATAAGCTCCGTGGATGATCGACCTGCACAGTATATGGGCATAGCTTTGCCGCAACAGCAAGAATCTTGCGCCGCGTTGCAGCGTTGAAATGCCAACCAGACAGGAGCCTGCCATGCCACGACTTCTTCGCATTGACCGAAATGCTGTTGCGGGAGAAATCACCCGACCAGATCCGACAAAAGTTCTGTCTGGAGATCCGGTACACACGACTTGGAACATTGAGGACAGAGACGGACTTTATTGTGGCTTGTGGCAATCCACACCAGGCAAGTGGCGTGTGTCCTATGCCGAGTGGGAGTACGTTCACATTCACTCTGGCCACTCGATCCTGACCGATCAGATGGGAACTGCCACCCATTTGCGTACAGGTGACAGTTTCATCATTCGTCCGGGGTTTGAGGGCACCTGGGAAGTGCTGGAAACCACACTGAAAGACTATGTGATCCGCAGTTAGCTGGCGTCTGCCATCTCGGTCACCGGCAACTCCGGGCAATCTGCCGCGTCGATGCCGTTGCGCTTGCAGGCTGACAACCGCTTCTTGTCAGCTTTGGCCGCCTCTTTGGCGGCCTTTTCCGCGGCCAAAGCGTCGGCTTCGACCTTTGCGGCTTCTGCGGTTATGATCGCAGCAGCGTCCACTTCCTTTTGCGCAGTATTCTCGGGCGTCTCTGGCACAGCACGGCCATAGGCGTCGTCCATGTGGGGGCCGTCAATGGCAAG
>JBIHZO010000394.1:0-3664 GCA_044231405.1 Cypionkella sp.
AAGGTCGAGCTGCAAAGCTTCCCGCAGGGGGCGTACAATGACTCCGTGGTCGCAGGCGCTTTGGCTGGCAATCTGCCCGACATTCTGGACGTTGATGGTCCGGTGATGCCGAACTGGGCATGGGCAGGGTATATGCAGCCGCTGCAGATCGACGAAACCAAGATCGAGACCTTCCTGCCCGGCCCCAAAGGCTATTGGGATGGCAAGCTGTACTCCATCGGCCTTTGGGATGCGGCTGTGGCGATGGTCACGCGTCAGGCCTACCTTGACGAGTTGAAACTGCGCACCCCAACCTTGGCCGAACCGTGGTCCGAAGCGGAATTCCAAGCCGCACTGGATGCTGCCAAAGCATCGGGCAAGTTTGAATATGCGCTCGATCTGGGCATGGCCTGGACCGGCGAATGGTTCCCCTACGCGTTCTCGCCCTTCCTGCAATCCTTTGGTGGCGATATCGTTGACCGCAGCACCTACAAAACCGCCGAAGGCGCGTTGAATGGCGAAGCGGCTATGAAGTTCGGTACTTGGTGGCAGGGTCTGTTCACCGGCGGCTATGCACAAGCCACCCAAGACCCGGCGGATCGTGACGGCGGCTTTGCGGCTGGCAAATATGCCTTCTCGTGGAACGGCAACTGGGCGGCCCTGAACGCGCTCAAGGCGTTCCCGGACACCGTGTTCTTGCCAGCTCCGAACTTTGGTGCCGGTTCGAAAATCGGGGCCGCATCTTGGCAGTTTGGCGTCTCGGCCAAGTCTCAACATCCTGACGGCGCGTCGAAGTTCATCGAATTCGCGTTGCAGGACAAGTATCTGGCCGATTTCTCGAACGGCATCGGCCTGATCCCGGCGACCAAGACCGCAGCGGCGATGACCGAAAACTACAAGGACGGCGGCCCGATGGCAGCATTCTTCGGTCTGACCGAGGGTCAGGCTTTGGTGCGCCCCGTGACCCCGGGCTATGTGGTGCAGGCCAAGGTGTTTGAAAAGGCTCTGGCCGACATCGCCAATGGCGCCGAAGTGGCGGCAACGCTGGATGCGGCCGTTGACGAGATCAATGCCGACATCGAAAAGAACGGTGGCTACGGCCACTAAAGGCCCCCTCCCGGCCTTGGTGTGGGGCGGTCCCTGCCGCCCCACATTTACCCCTGCCCCCAAGCACCCCCCCAGAAGGAGGCTGTCATGGCGTCGAAATTCATGAAATCAAACCGCACCGGTTGGTTGATGGCAGGCCCCGCCGCCTTCCTGATCGGGTCGTTCATCATCCTGCCCTTCGTGTTCGCGATCATTCTGTCGTTCACCAACCAACGGCTGATCTCGCCCAACCCGACCGAATTCACTGGCCTTGCCAATTACCGCCAGCTGCTGGGCATGTCATTGCTGACACTGGACCCGGTGCGCGACGAAGCAGGTGCCATCCAGATGACCGCCGAGGGCACGCCGGAATACCCTGCGTTGCGCTCTTTCACCCGCAACAACCCCGACCACCCAAGCCTGAACGGCATGCGTGAGTGGTTCAGCTTTGGTTTGGGCGACTCCCGCACCTATGTGTTGGCCCGCGACGTGGTGTTCATGACGGCGCTGGTGAACACCTTCATCTTTGTGCTGATGGTGGCACCGATTCAGGGCGGTCTGGCCTTGGGACTGGCCTTGCTGATCAACCAGCGCCTGCGCGGCATCAACTTTTTCCGCGCGGTCTATTTCATGCCCGTCGTGGTTTCCATCGTCGTGGTGTCGCTGCTGTGGCGGTTCATCTATGACGGCGACAGCGGACTTTTGAACAATCTGTTGGGCAGCCTCAGTTTCGGGGCCATCCCGCAGATCAACTGGCTGGGCAACACCTCCACGGCGCTGGGCGCGATCATTGCGATGTCGATCTGGCAGGCGGTGGGGTTTCACATGGTGATCTGGCTGTCCGGCCTGCAAACCATCTCGCCGACCCTCTATGAGGCGGGCGCGATCGAAGGGGCCAGCAAATGGCAGACCTTCCGCTACATCACTTGGCCGGGGCTGAAAAACACCGCTGTTCTGGTCTTGATCGTGATCACCATGCAGGCCTTTGCCGTGTTCTCGCAAATAGACGTGATGACCGGGGGCGGCCCGCTGGACAGCACCCAGACCATTGTTTTCCAAGCGATCGAGCGCGGTTATGGCAAGCAGGACATCTCGGGTGGCTCGACCATCTCAGTGATCTTGTTCGTGATCGTGCTGTCGATTTCCCTCTTTCAACGCTGGCTGACACGGGAGCGCACCTGATGGCTTCGATAACATCTGACAACCATGGGCTGCGGCTGTTTGCCCGTTATGCCGTGCTGATCCTGATCGCCTTCATCTTCGTGTTTCCCTTGGTGTTCATGGTGATGTCATCGCTGAAGCCCGATCAGCAATTGCTGGCCGATACCGGCAGTTTGCGGGCGTTTTTGCCGGTGGGGGATATTTCCCTGAACAACTACACGGCGGCGTTTGACCGCGCGCCGGTGCTGCTGTTCATCATGAACTCGATGATCGTCACCGGCGTCACGGTGGTTCTGTCGCTGCTGGTCTGTTCGTCAGCCGCCTTTGCCTTTGTGTTCATCAACTGGAAGGGGCGCGAGGTGATCTTGTCGGTCATCCTAGCCACCCTGATCGTGCCATTCGAAACCATCGCCATCCCGCTGCTGCTGATCTCATCGAAACTGCCGTGGCTGGGGTTGGACGGGTTCACTTCGGGCTGGCTGAACACTTACCGCGTGCAGATCATCCCATTTCTGGCCGACGGCCTGACGATCTTCCTGTTCGTGCAGTATTTCAAGGACTTGCCCGGCGAATTGATCGAGGCTGCGCGGGTGGAGGGGGCAACCTGGCCGCAGATCTACCGCCGCATCGTCATGCCGCTGGCCGGTCCGGTTCTGGCCACCGCCGCCATCCTGAAGTTTCTGGTGATGTACAACCAGTACCTCTGGCCGCTGATGGTGGTGCAAGACGAGGCTTACCGCCCCGTCATGGTGGGCCTGCAATACTTCTTCCAGCTGAACATCGCCTGGGGTGAGGTGATGGCCTATCTGTCGCTGATCACCGTGCCGGTTCTGGCGTTTTATCTTTACCTGCAAAAAGCCTTCATCGCGTCGATTGCATCGACCGGCGTGAAGGGCTGAGGAGCGCACATGGTCATCGCAATTGACAACAAATGGATCTGGGACTCTTGGTACGCCAAGGATGGCGACACCTATCACGGGTTTTTCCTGCAAGCCGACACGTCGCTGGGCGACCCCGATCTGCGGCACATGAACGTCACGCAAGGCCATGCCACATCGCAGGATCTGGTGAACTGGACCCATCTCGGCACCATGTTCGGACCGTCGAAAACCAAGGCCTGGGACGACAGCACAACATGGACCGGATCAGTGGTGCAGGATAATGCCGGGCTGTGGCATCTGTTCTACACCGGCACCTCCTTGGTGGAAAACTCGCTGTATCAGCGCATTGGTCATGCCACATCGACCGATCTGCACTCATGGGTGCGGGTGGGCGATGGTCTTTGTCTGGATCTGACCGGGCCAAATGCCGACTGCTATGAGAAAGACCACATCGTCGGCCACTGGCACGACCGCGCCATGCGCGACCCGTGGGTGATGCGTGACCCGGACAGCGACGGCTGGCTGATGTATTTTACCGCCCGCGCGCCGGGAATACC
>JBIHZO010000395.1:0-3656 GCA_044231405.1 Cypionkella sp.
TTGCACTTGAAATTTGAATCCAAGCTGTTGGGTGGAGATGTTGGCAGCCATATGAGGTTTGGCTGAAATTGCCACTTTTGTTGATTTCACACTTGAGACCTCTTTCGGGGCCAATGCGACCCTCGAAGGGGTGCATTAGCACACCAGAAGTTATATTAAAATCTCTTTCGGCCAAATCAATACTCTAAATTTCGCATTTAAAAGAATACTATTATATGATTTAATCTTTTGCGCAGTGTAAATTTTACACGGCGTTGGGGGCTTTTGATGATAGAAAAAGATAAATTTAGTGGCAAAATCCTTGAATCAATCATTTCACTTGCAGTTTTTGCTGGACTGGTTTGGTATTTCATTGGCGGTGGAGTTCAAGGTGGCTTCGCAAGGGATTTTGAAAGACAGTACATTGTGGCAAAAGAAAGAGGATCTCTAAGCGACGTCTGTTCTCGAGCAGGCATAGTTGCTGAAGCATATCTTCAGGCGCAAGATCAATCACAATACAGCAAATGGAAAGCAATTGAATTACAAGATTGTTCAACTTCGGACACATCAAAGAATTAGCGCGGTTAATTCGGATCTGTTTCACAAATGCTGTCAGGGATTCATCTTGTGAATCCAGCGTGATAGGTGGAAGCCATGAGGAGACTGAACGCACCGACCTGCAAGATGTTGAACTGGCCCGCGTACAACAAGGCGCTCAAGCGCCCCTCAGCCACGCCGAATGGCTTTGCCTGCTGGTCGAACGCGAGATTGCCAGCCGCAACACCCGGCGCTTCCAGACCCGCATGCGCAGCGCAAAGCTGCGTCACATCGGGGCGGCCATCGAAGACGTGGACTTCCGGACGCCCCGCAAGCTGGACCGGGCGCAGTTCCAGCAGCTCGCCACAGGACGTTGGATCGACGACGCCCGCAACCTGATGATCACCGGCCCCTGCGGCGTTGGCAAGACCTGGCTGGCCTGTGCCTTGGGTCAACGGGCCTGCCGCGACAACCTCACCGTCATCCACCACAGGCTGCCCCGGTTCTTTGCCGACCTCGAACTGGCGCATGGCGACGGAAGCTTCCCAAGGATCTTCCGGTCCCTGGTAAAGGCGGACCTGCTCATCCTCGACGATTGGGGCCCCGACCGCCTGACCGCCGGTCAGCGCCGTGACTGATGGAAATCGTCGAAGATCGTCACGGCCCCGGATCAATCCTGATCACCAGCCAGTTGCCCGTAACAGCATGGCATGCCGTAACCGACGAACCCACCTTCGCCGATGCCATCCTCGACCGTCTGGCTCACAACGCTCATCGCCTCGAATTGGACGGTCATTCGATGCGAAGGTCCGATAACCCTGCCGAAAACGTTGACGAGGGCCAAAGAGCCTGACATCAAAAACCATGCCTATGCGGCAACGATCCTCAGGTGACCCGATACTCCGTAATGACTGACCGGATGTTCTCGGAACGACCGACCAGATACGTCGGACTGCGCACTTTGACCCCAGCGTCGCCGGAGAGGCCGATTCCCGATCCATTGAGTGCCCTTTAGGGCTGTTAGCTCCTCGACACGCAGAATTCAACTTGCGGCGCTGCAGGGCATCCCTGAGCGCCTTGGTGCGAACACTGCCTGCAGGACACCGGCGTTTGTGAAGGCATGGGTCGAAAGTAACCGCCCTAATGGCATGGCGCTCTGCGGCGGATCTGCCGCTGATTTGTGCCTCGATGTCGTAAAGCGCACCGATCCGGTCCAGGGCCTCGCGGGCGATCTCGGATTGGGTGGTCTTCCAGACATCGTGAAAGTCGCGGCGCAGATGCGCCCAGCATGCGGCTTCGCGGAACTGCGGGCTGCCGTCCAGCCCTGGCTGATACAGGTCTTTGAACCCGCTATAGGCATCAGCTTGCAGGATCCCTTTGCTCTTCTTGAGGTGCTTTCGCGGATGCTCGCCCTTGTGATCGGGGGAGAAGTAATAGGCCACGCCTGGTGGCGCAGCCCCGGACCAGGGCCGCTGATCGCGGACATAGGCCCAGATGCGGCCCTCCTTCACGCCCTTGCCGAGGTCACCCTTCGCTTTGGCGCGGTCGAGCACCCGGATCGGGGTATCGTCGGCATGCAGGAGGTCGCAGGCCATGATGTTGACTTGCAGGAGATCAACCAGCGGCATCAGCGTCTTCATGGCGCCGCCACACCAACCCGACAGCGTGCTGTCGGGGATGTCGGCACCCATGCGGGCGAAGATCTCGTTCAGGCGATAGAGCGGAAGATGGTCATCGTATTTGGAGACCAGGATGAAGGCCAAAAGGCTGGGCCCGGCGAGGCTGCCCGGAATGGGCCGGCTGGGTGCCGGGCACTGAACCATCTTCTCGCAGCAGCGGCAGGACTTCTTCAGTCGCGCCACTTCGATCACCTTCATCTGCGCCGTGATCATGTCGAGGATCTGGCTTGCATCCTCGCCCACGAGACGCAAGGCGCCGCCGCAGTCCGGGCATGCATCGCCGGGGTCCATCTCGCGCCGCTCACGGAGCGTGTCGGGCGCAACGCGGGGACGGCGGCGGGGTGTTTTGAGCAGCTCGTCAGCCGGGTCAGCAGCCCCGCTGGCCGCAGCCGCAATCTCGATGGTCACCGGCTCCACCGCCGGTGCGACTTCGGCTTGGGCAACCTGAAGCCCTTCAAGAGCCAGTTCCAACTGCTCGATCTCACGGGCGATCCTCTCGGAACTGGCGCCGAACTTCTGCCGCTTCAGCCGCGCAATCTGCAGTCTCAGGACCTGCACCAGCAGGTCATGGGCACGCAGATTGCCCTGCAACTGAAGGACCAGCGCCTTCAGGGCTTGGGGATCATCTGGCAAGGAGGATGCTTCGATCGACATGGGTTCGACTACCGCAAAGCGGCATAAAAGTCCATGAAAACAAGGAGAAATGATGTAACTTCTACATCCGCGTGGGCGCGCTTGTCCACCGTGGTTGACGCCAGTCCATGCCTTCCCACAGCATCGACATCTGTGCTGGGGTCAGTGCCACTTTGCCTTCCGTGGCCTTCGGCCAAGGGAAATGACCGCGCTCCAGAACCTTGTAGTAGAGGCAGAACCCCTGGCCATCCCAGTGCAAAATCTTCAGCCTGTCGCCCATCCTGCCGCGAAACACAAAGACCGCCCCGCTGGCCGGATCCTCCTCCAAGGCCCGCTTTGCCCGGGCACACAGACCAGCAATGCCGCAACGCATGTCGGTGATGCCCGCAGCGAGGAACACCCGCACACCGTTCCCAGGACCGATCATGCGCTTTCCAAAACCCGGATCAGTTGCGTCAGACCCGCCGCCGAGAGCCCCTCGATGCCGCGCAGCCGCCGCCCATTCGCCAGCACGATCTCGACAATCATCGGAACGAGCGCGGGCGTGGCAGCAGTAGCCAAAATCTCCACCGGCAGAAAGTCCACGTCATGCGACAGGCTCTCACCACGATGCCGCATCTCGGCACGCCACTGATAGATGTGCTGCCGGGTTAGGTCGTGCCGCCGAGCAACCTCGGCCACCGTCGCCCCGCGCACTCCAACCTCGCCCAGGATCGAGCGCTTCTCGCTGTCCGACCACCGACGCCGCCGTTCTGCACCCGTCATGACTTCTTGCCGCATATCATCCCCATCGCAAACGACGTCGTTAACGACGTCAATAACGACAGT
>JBIHZO010000397.1:0-3655 GCA_044231405.1 Cypionkella sp.
CAAAGCCACCCTTTCGGCACTTTTCGAGGTCAATATCGCCTTCGCGCCCGTCAAAGAAAGCCTCACCCGCCGACTGTCCTTCGGCGCTTAGGCAAGACAACAGATCATTGTGCCCGTCAAAGATCAAAAACTCTGCCATATTGCCCGCTCTGTGATCACTGTGCCAAAAGCGACTTATCCAGCCGCAAGCGGATGTTGACAAGCCAGTTCGAAAGTTGCCCACTTGGTCATGAATTGCCCGCAGACTCAGGATGTCGGGTCGCTGCCAACCAAAACAATAACAGGGAGTTACCAATGAAGATTGATCCGACCCTTCGCGCCGTTGCCATTGCTGCGCTGATGCTGGGCACCGCGCCCGCGGCGCTTTTTGCCGAAACCCCCGCCGACACCTTGGTGATCGCCGATGCCATCGACGACATCGTGTCGCTGGACCCGCATGAGGCCTATGAATTTTCGGGCCTCGACGTGGTCAACAACACTTACGATGGCTTGGTGGAACTTGATCCGACCAAGCCCGGCGAATTGGTGCCGGGGCTGGCCGAAAGCTGGTCCGTGGCCGAGGATGGCACCACCTACAGCTTCAAGATGAAATCGGGCGTGACCTTTGCCAGCGGCAATCCGGTGACGGCAGCCGATGCGGCCTATTCGCTGCAGCGCGCGGTCAAACTGAACAAGACCCCGGCGTTCATTCTGAACCAGTTCGGCTGGACCGCTGAAACCGTGGATGCGATGATCACCGCCGAAGGTGACATGCTGACGATCAAGGTCGACAAGCCCTATGCCCCGACCTTCCTTTACAATTGCATGACCTCGGGCGTCGCGTCGATCGTGGACAAGGCTTTGGTCGAGGCGAATGCCGGCGAAGACATGGGCAACACCTGGCTCAAGACCAATTCCGCCGGCTCGGGCGCCTATGTGCTGCGCTCTTTCAAGCCGAACGAAGGCTATATTCTTGAGGCCAATCCGACCCATTGGCGCGGCCCGGCCAAAACCGCCAAAGTCTTCATGCAGCATGTGCCAGAGGCCGCCACCCAGCGTTTGCAGTTGGAAAAGGGCGACATTGACATCGCGCGGGAACTGACGACCACCGACGTCGAAGGCATCGGCGGCAACGCCGACATCCGGATTCAGCAAGACGTTGGCGGGCAGATCTTCTATCTGTCGTTCAACCAGAAGGATGAACGCTTCAAGAACCCTGCCTTCCTGAACGCCATGCGCTGGGCTGTTGACTACAACGGCATGGTCGATACCTTCCTGAAGGGCACCGAAGTGGTGCATCAATCCTTCCTGCCCAAGGGCTATCTGGGCGCGCTGGACGATCAGCCCTACAAGCTGGACCTTGAAAAGGCCAAGGCGGAACTGGCGGCTTCGGGCATCACCGACACCAAGATCGTGCTGTCGGTGCGCAACGCCGCCGACCGCATGGATATGGCGCAGTCGATCCAGAACACCTTTGGTCAGGTTGGCATCACGGTCGAGCTGAAAGTCGGCGAAGGCGCTGAACAGCTTGAGGAGTACCGTGGCCGTCTGCACCAGGCCACGCTGCAAAGCTGGGGTCCGGATTATCCCGATCCGAACACCAACTCTTCGACCTTTGCAGAAAACCCCGGCAATGCGGACGAAGACAAGAACACCGGCTATCTGGCATGGCGCAACGCCTATGATCCGGGCGAGATGACCGCAATGAGCCAGGCCGCCGTGCTGGAACGTGATCCGGCCAAGCGGGTCGAGATGTATACGGAACTGCAGAAAAAGCACCGCGAAACCTCGCCCTTCATCGTGATGTTCCAGATCGGCTATCAAACCGGCCTGCGCGCCAATGTGATGGACTTTTACACCGGTGGTGCCATCGACTCTGCGGCCTATTGGCTGATCTCGAAGTAAGAATCTGGCGCGCGCGAAAATCTTTGCGCGCGCCTTTTCACCCCCATGTCCAGCCCCACATCCCCTTCACGTCTTGGCTATTTCGCACGCCAGACCGGCAACACGCTGGTGACTTTGCTTGTCACCTTTATCGGCTTGCTCGCCGTCACCTTCATCATCAGCCGCGTGGTGCCGATTGATCCGGTGACCTCGATTCTGGGCGAACGCGCCACCCAAGAACAGATCATTGAAACGCGCACCAAGCTGGGTCTGGATGAACCGCTGTGGAAGCAGTTCGGCATCTATGTGGTGGACGCTTTGCAGGGCGATCTGGGCCAGTCGGTGCGCACCCGCGAACCCGTGGCCGATGCGATCGCCCGTTATTTTCCCGCGACATTGGAGCTGGCGACGATTGCCACCATCATCGGCGTGCTTTTCGGCGTGCCCGCAGGAGTCATCGCCGCCACCAAGCCGGGGTCCTTCACCGATCAGGCGGTGCGGCTGGTCGGGCTGATGGGTTATTCGATGCCGGTTTTCTGGCTGGGCCTGATGGGGCTGTTGCTGTTTTACGGCCAACTGGGCTGGGTGTCAGGTCCCGGGCGGTTGGATGCGTCCTTCCAGATGATGTTCGAATTTGAAGTGACTCCGATGACAGGCATGATCCTGATCGACACTGCCCTTGCGGGCCGTTGGGACATGTGGGCCAACGCCTTTTCCCATATCATCTTGCCTGCGGGCCTTTTGGGATATATCTCAATGGCTTATATCAGCCGCATGACCCGCAGTTTCATGATGAATGAACTCGGTCAGGAGTATATCACCACCGCCCGCGTCAAGGGCATGCCCGAATTCCGCGTGGTCTGGGTGCATGCCTTGAAAAACGTCATGGTGCCGCTGATCACCGTGATCGCGTTGTCTTACGCCTATCTGCTGGAGGGGTCTGTGCTGACCGAAACCATCTTCGCCTGGCCGGGACTGGGCAGTTACATCACCGATGCGCTGCTGGTGGCTGATATGCCCGCCGTGCTGGGGGGCACCGTGGTGGTCGGGGTGGTTTTCATCGGGCTGAACATGTTTTCCGATCTGCTGTACCGCCTCGTCGATCCGAGGGCGCGCTGATGGCCGGCGCAATCGCATGGCTGCGCGAGCCGAACCCGACCTCGCGCTGGCAGGCCCGGCTGGGGCAAAGCTATCTGTCGTGGTTGCGCCTCAAACGCAATCCCTTGGCGGTGATCGGGTTGGCCATCACGGTGACGCTGATCCTGATGGCGGTCTTCGCGCCGTGGATCGCCCCGCATGACCCGATTGCGCAGGATCTGGGCAACCGTTTCGTGCCGCCTTGGTCTGCCAACCACTGGCTCGGCACCGACGAATTCGGCCGCGATATCCTGAGCCGCATCCTGTTTGGTTCCCGCATCACCCTTTACATCGTGCTGCTGGTGATCCTGACCGCCCCGGTCGCGGGCCTGCTGATCGGCACCGTCGCGGGCTACTTTGGTGGGTGGACCGACACGATCCTGATGCGGATCACCGATATTTTCCTCGCCTTCCCGAAGTTGATCCTGGCGCTGGCTTTGGTTGCCGTGCTTGGCCCCGGCATGGAAAACGCGGTGCTGGCCATCGCGCTGACCTCATGGCCGCCCTACGCCCGCGTGGCGCGCGCCGAGACGCTGACGGTGCGCAATTCCGACTACATCGCGGCCGTCAAGCTGCAAGGCGCCGGGTCCGCCCGCGTGATCTGGGGCCATGTGATGCCGATGTGCCTGCCGTCTGTCATCATCCGCGTGACGCT
>JBIHZO010000396.1:0-3655 GCA_044231405.1 Cypionkella sp.
GGGGCGGATGCGGCGAAGGTCGCGATGTCGATTGCCAACTCGCCCTTGGTGAAGACCGCGATTGCCGGGCAGGATCCGAACTGGGGTCGCATCGTGGCCGCAGTCGGCAAATCCGGGGCTCAGGCAGACCGAGATAAGTTGTCGATCCGGTTTGGCGATATTCTGGTGGCCGAGCATGGCTGGCGCAACCCGGCCTACCAGGAAGACGACGGCGCGGCTTACATGAAGCAGGCGGAGCTGGTAATCGCCGTTGATCTGGGCCTTGGCACGGCGAAACGGTCGGTCTGGACCTGCGATCTGACCAACCGTTATATTGAAATCAACGCTGACTACCGGTCATGAAAACACTGCTGGTGTCTGCCGTTGCGCTGATCGACGCGGATGGCCGCGTTTTGTTGGCGCAGCGGCCTCCGGGCAAATCTTTGGCGGGGTTGTGGGAGTTTCCGGGCGGCAAGGTCGAACCCGGAGAAACCCCCGAGGTCGCGCTGATTCGTGAGTTGAAAGAAGAGTTGGGCATCGACACTTGGCGCAGCTGTCTGGCCCCGCTGACCTTTGCCAGCCATAGCTATGACGACTTCCACCTGCTGATGCCGCTGTTCGCCTGCCGCCGTTGGGAGGGAATCCCGGCACCGCAAGAGGGTCAGGTTCTGGCTTGGGTCGCGCCTGCAAAACTGCGGGATTACCCGATGCCCGCCGCTGATCTGCCCCTGATCCCGATTCTGAGGGACTGGCTGTAACTTTTCGCCGAATTTTCCCCTTACGTTGGAAATTGTGGCGAAATTGAGATGCATTTTTAACGAATCATCGCTACACCTATGTCCATCTGCGCTGGTTGGGGGATTGGCAAAATGCTTCGCACGATATCTGTCGGAAGCTGTGTTTCTATTCAGGGTTTGCTTGTGGGCCAGATGGCCGATGGCAAGATTATGGTGAAGGTCGATGAAAAGACCTTCGTCGGCTATCCGGTTATGCCGGTGCGCAACTTCTAAACCGGGACTGACCGGATTTCATTAACCAGTGCTGCCGTGAAGAAAGGCCGGGGTTTCCCCCGGCCCTTTTTGTTCTCGTTTCGCGGTCCAAGCATGTTGCCAAGCCTTACGTGTCTTTGATGTCCTTCAATCCTTATCAGACTGAAGGACATCGGCTTAGGCCAGCCTGCGCTGAACTTCCTCACGCTCGAAGATTTCGATCACATCGCCAGCGCGCACATCGTCATAGCGTTCAAACGCCATACCGCATTCCTGGCCCGACTGAACTTCTTTGACTTCGTCCTTGAAGCGTTTCAGCGTCTTCAGAGTGCCCTCGTGGATCACGACGTTGTCGCGCAGCAAGCGAACGCCAGCCGACCGACGCGCAATGCCTTCGGTGACCAGACACCCTGCCACTTGACCGATGCCCGTGACCTTGAACACCTCTTTGATCGTCGCATAACCGATGAAGGTTTCGCGGATCTCTGCCTTGAGCAAGCCGGAAGCCGCCGCCTTGATGTCATCCACCAGATCATAAATGATCGAGTAATAGCGGATTTCCACGCCCTTCTGATGCGCCGAGTTCCGCGCCGAGGCATTGGCCCGGACGTTGAAGCCGATGATCGGGCATTTCGAAGCTTCGGCCAGCATCACATCGGTATCGGTGATCGCGCCGACGCCATAGGACAGCACGCGCACGCGCACCTCGTCATTGCCGATCTTGTCCAACGCCTGCACGATTGCTTCGGCAGAGCCTTGCACATCGGCCTTCACCAACACGGGCAGTTCAGCAACCGACTGGTCGGCTTTGGCCTTGGCCATCAGCTGTTCCAGCGTTGTCGCAGCGCCCGCAGCGGCCCGTTTGTCCTTAGCGGCTTTCTCACGATAGGTGGCGATTTCGCGGGCTTGCGCCTCTGTTTCCACCACGTTCAGTGTATCACCCGCCGAAGGCGTGCCGGACAGACCCAGCACTTCAACCGGAACGGCTGGACCAGCCTCATCTATCCGCTCGCCCTTGTCGTTGATCAGCGCACGAACCTTGCCCCACTGCTCGCCGACAACAAAGATGTCGCCTTTGCGCAGGGTGCCGTTTTGCACCAGAACGGTCGCGATCGGACCACGACCCACGTCGAGCTTGGCTTCGATCACGGCACCTGCGGCAGCCCGGTTCGGGTTGGCACGCAGTTCCAGAATCTCGGCCTGCAACGCGATTGCTTCCAGCAATTCGTCAATGCCTTGGCCAGTTTTGGCCGACACTTCGACGTCCTGCACATCACCCGACATCGCTTCGACAACGATGTCGTGCTGCAACAGGCCGGTCCGCACTTTGGTCGGATCGGCACCGTATTTGTCGACCTTGTTGATCGCCACGATCATCGGCACTTTGGCCGCTTTCGCATGGGCAATCGCTTCGATCGTTTGCGGCATCACGGCGTCATCGGCGGCAACCACCAGAACCACAATATCCGTCACCTGAGCCCCGCGCGAACGCATCGAGGTGAAAGCGGCGTGGCCGGGGGTGTCGAGGAAGGTCAGAACCTGACCCTTTTCGGTCGTCACCTGATAGGCACCGATGTGCTGGGTGATGCCACCGGCTTCGCCCGAAACGACGTTGGCCTTGCGGATCGCATCCAGCAAAGATGTCTTACCGTGGTCGACGTGGCCCATGATTGTGACAATCGGCGGACGCACGATCAGGTTTTCATCGGCATCCTGAACGGTTTCGATGGCCTGTTCGACGTCAGCATCCGACACGCGCACGGCGCGGTGGCCGAACTCTTCGATCACCAGCTCGGCCGTATCGGCGTCGATGGCTTGGTTCATCGTCACCATCATGCCCATTTTCATCAGGCTTTTGACAACATCGGCGGCGCGTTCGGACATCCGGTTCGCCAATTCGGAAACCGCGATGGTTTCCGGCAACTGCACGTCGCGGAACTGCTTTTCAGGCTTGTTGAAGCCCATGGCCTTTTGACGGGCCTTTTCCTGCTTGCGCTTCATCGCGGCCATGGAGCGGGTGCGACCACTCTCACCGGCCAGCGCGTCGTTCAGTGTCAGCTTGCCAGCACGGCGGACGTCTTCGCCCGCTTTGGCTTTGGCGTTGCGTTCACGCTCTTCACGCTCACGGTCGGTCTTGCGCGGCGGCAAACCGGGCTTGGCCGAGGCCGGACCACGATCATCGGCACCAGGACCCACGCCAGTGGGACGGGTGCGCGACTGCGAAGTCGGTCCCGCAGCCGGAGCCGGGCCGTCACCCGCCGCGGCACCCGTAGCAGGAGCCGGAGCGGCAGGGGCTGCCGGTTGACGACGCGAGGTGCCAAGCACATCGGCCTTGCGGGCGGCGGCTTTGGACACGGCTTCAGCAGCGGCTTCAACACGCGCACGCTCTTCGTCCACAATTTTGGCACGACGGGCCGCCTCACGCTCACGCTCTTCGCGGTCGCGGATGTCGGCCTCTTCGCGTTTGCGGGCGCGCTCTATATCACGCTCGCGCTCTTCGTCAGCGCGGCGGGCGTTGTCTTCGACTTCGCGGGCTTTGGCGGCACGCAAGGCGGCCAGACGACGCTCCATCTCGGCATCAGAAATGCCTGCGGGGCGTTTCGAAGGATCGCCCAGATGCGCGTTGGAACTTGCGGGGGCCGCAGCCCCCGGCGTTCCGGGTTTGGTCGTTGTCGGCACCACTACGC
>JBIHZO010000398.1:0-3633 GCA_044231405.1 Cypionkella sp.
TTGTGATTTCATCGGGCTTGGCTATCCTTGGCGTCACACCTGTGCAGGAGATGCGTTAAGCATCGGCGCAGGCGTGGCAGGCAAACAACAAGCGGGGGCGGCATGTATCGCCCAAACGCACGAGGCAAAACATGGCGAACGCAGAATTCGATGATTTCGAAGGCGATTACGTTGCTCATTCGGGGCAGGGCAGTCGTTTGGTGAATATGGCGGGGGCGGTGTGTTCCATCGCCCTGATCGTCGGTCTGGGTGTGTGGGGCTATAAACTGGCGGTACGCGATGTGTCGGGGATCCCGGTGGTGCGCGCGCTGGAGGGGCCATTGCGGATGTCGCCCGACAATCCGGGTGGCGCGGTGACGATGCATCAGGGCCTGTCAGTGAACGCCGTTGCCGCCTCTGGCATCGCGATGCCCCTGCCGGAAAGTCTGACGCTTGCGCCCAAAAGCATTGAGCTGGTGGCCGAGGATGAGGCGGGTCTGGCCGTTCTGGCGGCTTTGCCGGAAGCCGGGGCCGAGGTGATGGCCGAGGTCACTTTGGCCAGCGCCGATCTGCCCGCTGCCGATCTGCCTGCCGTCGATCTGCCTGCCGCCGATCTGCCTGCCATTGACACTCCGGTTGAGATTGCCGCCCAACCCGCCGAGGTTTTGCCCGCTACGCAGGAAGACGCCGTTGCCGCCGCTTTGGCGATGGCCTTGTCGGATGGCGGCGAGCCGTTCACAGCGCTGGATGTCGTCCCCGGCGTTGAGAGCGCTGCGATGGATCTGGTCCCGGTGGCTTTGGTGAAATCCTTGCGGCCCAAGGCCCGTCCGGCTGCGGCCGAAGTGGCCGTAGTGCAGGACGTGGCCGCCATCGCTCCGCTGGAAATGGATGCATCCGCCATTGTCGCTGGCACCCGTCTTGTGCAGTTGGGGGCCTTTGATGACGAGGCTGGCGCGCGCGGCGAATGGGCAAAACTGCAGGGCCGCTTCGCCGAGTTGATCGCAGGCAAGGCCATGGTCGTGCAGGCCGCCCAAAGCGGTGGCCGCACTTTCTATCGCCTGCGGGCGCATGGCTTTGAGGGCGAGGATGAGGCCCGCCGTTTCTGCGCAGCGCTGCTGGCCGAGAACGCGTCGTGCATCCCGGTGTCGCAGAGATGATCCAGACGGGGATGATCGGCAAAGGCGCCGCGATTTTCGGTTGTGAAGGCCCGGTTCTGGACACAGCCGAGCGTGATTTCTTTCGTGATTACAACCCTTTTGGTTTTATCATCTTTGCCCGCAATGTCGAAACCCCCCAACAGTTGCGCCGCCTGACGTCGGATCTGCGCGCCGCCGTGGGCCGTGATGCCCCGATCCTGATTGATCAGGAAGGTGGTCGCGTACAGCGGATGCGTGCCCCCCATTGGCGCGAATGGCTGCCGCCCTTGGATGCGGTGGAACGGGCCGGTGCCTTTGCTCCGCGCGCCATGGCGTTACGGTCGATGATTATCGCAGCAGAACTGCGCGACGTTGGAATTGATGCCAACTGCGCCCCGGTGGCCGATGTTTGCGGTGATTTGACCCATCCCTTTCTGCGCAACCGCTGTTATGGAGAAGATGCGGAAACCGTCACTGCGATCGCCCGCGCCGTGGCCGATGCGCATCTGGCGATGGGGGTCTTGCCTGTGGTCAAGCACCTGCCGGGCCATGGCCGCGCGCAGAACGACAGCCACAAGGATTTACCCAAGGTCAGCGAAAGCCGCGCCGAACTGACCGCCCGGGACTTCGCCCCCTTCCGCTCCTTGAACGATCTGCCGATGGCGATGACCGCGCATATCGTGTTTTCCGCCTATGACGATCTGCCCGCCACCCAGTCGCCGACCATGATCAAGATCATCCGCGAAGAGATTGGTTTCAAAGGCCTGTTGCTGACCGATGATCTGAACATGCAGGCTTTGTCGGGCACTCTGGCCGACAGGGCCGCGCGGTCGATTGCGGCGGGTTGCGACATTGCCCTGCATTGCAAGGGCGATCTGGCCGAAATGCAGGCGGTGGCTGCTGCGGCGGGCGATATGGCCGAAGCCACCCGCGCGCGCGCAAGGGCCGCCCTTGCCCAACGCCACACGCCTGATGACCTTGACATCGCTGCCGCAGAGGCCGAACTTGCGGCACTTCTGGGCGAAACCGCGCATGTCTGACAGCGACACCGACAATTGGGGCATCCTGAACCGCTCTGTGGCCGAGCGGGTGGAGGACGAGTCGCTGATCGTTGATGTCGATGGGTTTGAAGGTCCTTTGGACCTGCTGCTCACGCTGTCGCGCACGCAAAAGGTTGATCTGCGGCGCATTTCCGTGCTGCAACTGGCGGAACAATACCTGATCTTCGTCGAGCGTGCCCGCGCCCTGCGGATTGAACTTGCCGCCGATTATCTGGTGATGGCAGCTTGGCTGGCCTTCCTGAAATCGCGACTGCTGCTGCCGCCGGAACCGGGGGAGGATGGCCCGTCCGCCGAGGATTTGGCGGCGCATCTGGCCTTTCAGTTGGAGCGTCTGCAAGCCATGCGCGAGGCCGCCGCCCGCCTGATGGGCCGCGATCAGCTGTGGCGTGATTTCTTTGCGCGCGGCCTGCCCGAAGATGTGACCAAGCGCATCAAGATCACCTATGCCTCAACCCTTCTGGACCTGATGCGCGCCTATGCTCGCATCCGGACCAAAGACGAATTTCGCCCCTATGCCTTTGATCGGCAAAACGTTTACACAATGGAGCAGGCGCTGGACCGGATGCGTGGGTTGCTGGGCTATGTCGGTAAATGGTCCGATCTGAACAGCTTTCTGCCCGAGGGTTGGGATGCCAGTCCGGCCCGTCGCCGTTCGGCCACTGCCGCGCATTTCGCCGCCGTTCTGGAATTGGCCAAGCGCGGCCAGGTGCAAATCCGGCAGGGCGAGATATTCGCGCCGCTGATGATCCGCCGGACCGAGGCGCCATGACAGACTCGGGCGAGAAATCGCTGTTTGATGCGCCGCCGATGGGCGAACAAGAGCGCATGGTCGAGGCGATCTTGTTTGCATCCGCCGAACCGGTGACGCTGGCCGAGTTGATCAACCGCATGCCGCATGGCGCCGATCCGGCCGAGGCATTGGTGACGCTGCGCCGCCGCTATGACGGGCGCGGCGTGCAGATGGTGCGGGTGGGCGATGCCTATGCCTTCCGCACCGCGCCCGATCTGGGGCATTTGATGCAGAAAGAAACCGCCGAACAGCGCAAGCTGTCGCGCGCGGCCATCGAAACTTTGGCAATTGTGGCCTATCATCAGCCGGTGACGCGGGCCGAGATCGAAGAAATCCGCGGCGTGGCGGTCAGCCGCGGCACGGTGGATCAATTGCTGGAACTGGATTGGATCCGGTTGGGGCGCAGGCGTATGACGCCGGGCCGCCCGGTGACCTTTGTGGTGACAGAGCATTTTCTGGACCATTTCGGTCTGGAATCCGCGCGTGATCTGCCGGGTCTGAAAGAGTTGCGCGCGGCTGGGCTGCTGGATAGCAGGCCCTTGCCGGGGGCCATGGCGGTGCCGGGTGAGGAAGATGAGGCCCAGACCGGGCAAAGCGAACTCTTTGAAGATTAAGGGGCCAAGAGCATGGATTTCAACAAAATTATTCAGATGATCATCAACAGCCT
>JBIHZO010000399.1:0-3630 GCA_044231405.1 Cypionkella sp.
AATCAGGAACCCAACCCCAACGTCACAGGGCCCGGGCTGAAAATGGTGTATATGGATCAGGATATGTGGATTGCCGCATTGGCGATGCAACGCTTTCTGCAATCGAAGGAAGGCGCGGATGCGACCATCCTCACCCTGATGGAAACCGAGGTTTACGCCCCGATCGGCGCGCCGCATTTTGTCTCGGGCAGCAACTACACCCCCGACGGATCTATCGGCTTCCCCTTCTCCGCCTGGGGGGCCTTGCCCACCATCGACACGCTGGTCCGCGCCGCACAGTTGATTGCCAACGGCGGCAAGGGCCCGGATGGCAGCCAGATCCTTGATCCGACGCTGGTCGCAAGCCTCTCTGCCAGCCCCCACTATGGCCTTGCCTTCTGGCGCACCGTCGCCACGCACGGCGATACCACCCAAAACGTGCCCAGCATGCGTGGCTCAGGCGGCAACATCGTGCTGTCCCTGCCAAATGGCGACGCCATCGTGGTTCTGGGGCGCGACGACTACAACCATTCCGTCAGCGACGAACAACTTGTCGCGCTGATCCAAGCCACCCTCGATCTTCCCTCCAACTGACCGGAGCCTGAATTGTTCGGAATCACCCCCTCTGCCCGCCTTCGCCCCTCGCCGTTCTACGAGGCAACGGTGAAGGAAGGCGTCACCAACTTCACCACTTACAACCACATGCTGATGCCGACGGCTTTTGGCAAACCCGGGGAAGAATACTGGCGACTGATCAACGGGGTCAGCCAGTGGGATGTGGCGGTCGAACGGCAAGTGCAGTTGAAAGGGCCGGATGCCGGGCGACTGGCGCAGATCCTGTCGCCACGCGACTTGTCGAAGCAAAAACTGGGGCAGGGCAAATACGTGCCGCTGTGCAACCATCAGGGCATCCTGATCAACGACCCTATCTGCCTGAAGCTGGCCGATGATCTTTATTGGTTGTCGATTGCCGACAGCAATATCTGGTTCTGGGCCGCGGCCATCGCCGCCGAAAGAGGACTGAATGTCGAGGTCAGCGAACCCGATGTCTCGCCCATGGCCATTCAGGGTCCGAAGGCAGAGGACGTGGTCGCGCAGGTCTGCGGCGAATGGGTGCGCGAGTTGAAGTATTTCTGGTTCCGCGAGACAGAGATTCAGGGCATCCCCGTGGTTGTCCAGCGCTCGGGCTGGTCCAAGCAGGGCGGGTTCGAAATCTATCTGCGCGACGGGGCCAAAGGCACGGCGCTGTGGAACATCTTCCGCGAGGCAGGTGCGCCTTGGGGCATCGGACCGGGCGGCCCGAACTGGTGCGAGCGGGTGGAGTCTGGTCTGATATCCTATGGCGGGGATACCGATGGCACCACCAACCCCTATGAAGTGCGGATGGGCAAATATGTCGATCTGCAGGTTCCTGACGATACCATCGGCATCCAGGCCCTGCGGCGCATCTCTGCCGAGGGACCAAAGCGACATTCGTTGGGGATCATCCTGAATGCGGGAGAGCCTGTGCAACCGGGTTTCTTGTGGAACCCGATCTTCCAGGGCGGCCGCAAGGTGGGCGACCTGACCAACTGCATCTTCTCTTACCGCCTGCAAAAAAACATCGGCTTTGCGCTGATCGACAGCGCCTGCGCCATCGGGGATGCGGTCGAGGCGCAGGTGGCGGGCGTGATGCAGCCCGGAAAATTGACCGATCTTCCTTTCCTGTGAGTCTGACATGAGCCTGGATTTCATCACCGAACCGGCGCGCCATGTGCCGGTGATCCACCGCACTGACGTGCTGGTTGTCGGCTCTGGCCCCGGCGGGCTGGCGGCGGCGCTGGCCGCTGCGCGCGCGGGCGTTCAGGTCTGCATGGTCGAGCGTTTTGGCTGTTATGGTGGCAACATCACCGTGGTGGGGGTCGAGGGTCTTGCCTGGTATCGCCATGAGGCAACCATAGAGGCCAATGGCATCGGGCGCGAATTCGAAGATCGCGCCAAGGCGATGGGTGCTGCCGTGCCGGAAAGCCAATCGCTGAGCTATGAGTTGGACAGCGAAGGCTTCAAGCTGGTCGCCGACCGGCTGGTCGAAGAGGCGGGCATTCAGGGCATGATGCACCGCACGTTCGTTGCCCCGGTCATGGACGGCGACCGCATTGCAGGCATCATCGTGGAATCGAAGGCGGGACGTGAGGCCATCCTTGCGAAAGTGGTGATCGACGCGACAGGGGACGCTGATGTTGCCGTCCGCTGCGGAGCGCCGGCACCCAAAACGCCTTTGGAACACATGCAGGCGGCATCCGTGATGTTCCACCTTGCAGGCGTCAACAAGGCCGAGTTCATGGCCGAGGTGAAGGCCGACCCGCAGACCTACAAGGACTGGTCCACAGGCGAATGGACGGTGGAAACCGATGGGAAAGAGGACGATATGTTCTCGCCCTTCCTCAAGAAACCCTTCGCCAAGGCGATCGAGGCCGGCATCATCCCCAAGCACCTGAACACCATCGCAGGCACTTGGGGCGCGATGCATGACACCGGCGAGTTGACCTATATGAACCTCGTGCATCTGGCCGGGATCGACGGCACCGACCCCGACAGCATGACACGCGGAGAGGTCGAGGGCCGCAAACAGGCGATGCTTGCCATCGAGGCGCTGAGGCATTTCATGCCGGGCTGCAAAGGCGTTCGCTTGCGCAACTTCGGCATGACCATCGGTATCCGCGACACGCGCAAGATTGATGCCATCTACAACATGACCGAGGCGGATGTGCGGCACGAGGGCCGGTTTGAGGATACCATCGGCATCTACCCCGAATTCATCGACGGTTACGGCATCCTGATCATCCCGACGACCGGGCGCTACATGCATATTCCCTATCGCTCGATGCTGCCGAAAGGGATCAAGGGCCTTCTGGTCGCGGGACGCGCCATTGGCGGCGACATGGTCGCCCATGCGGCAACACGCAACATGGCCTGCTGTGCCGTGGCCGGGCAAGGGGCCGGTGTGGCGGCCGCACAGGCGGTGAAATCAGATCGCGGCGTGGATGGCGTGGACATGGACGCCGTGCAGGCTGAGTTGATCCGGCAGGGGGTGCGGATCATATGACGGCCACCGCTCGTCACTTTGCAGGGTTCGAGGCGGCCTTTGCCATCGCCTTCGAAGAGGAAATCTCGGGGGTCGGCTATTTCGACGCCTTGTCTCAACGCGAGCCCGACCCGCGCTGTGCCGCCCTTTATGCCAAGCTGGCGCTGATCGAGTCCCAGACCGCTGCCGCCCTGCGTCCGCTGGCAACCGCCCTTGGCCTAACGCCCGCCAATGAGGCCGCAGTGCTGCAATCTGGTCGAGATGAGGCACTGGAAGGGCAGGGCCTGTCCTTCCATCAGGTGATGACGGCGATTGATTGCGACTATCCGGCCTATGTCACAGAGTTTGAGGCGCTGAAAGTCATGGCACCAGCCTCGGCTGGAGGTGCGGCCCAAGTGCTGATCGACCATGAAGTGGCAATCATCGCCATGGCGCGTGCGGAACTTGCGGGCAATCCTGACCCGGGCGCATCCCTTGATGCCTTTCTGGCCCGGTTGGGGAAGAGTTCGCCGACATGAGGGTGATCCAAACGATCAAATCGGGCGGCGCGCTGTGGTTGGCCGCAGACGCGGGGCAGGCGTCTGCGG
>JBIHZO010000401.1:0-3627 GCA_044231405.1 Cypionkella sp.
ACCGGCGCGCGGGTCGTGGTTCTGGACAGC
This sequence comes from Cypionkella sp., assembly GCA_044231405.1. Lineage (GTDB taxonomy): Bacteria > Pseudomonadota > Alphaproteobacteria > Rhodobacterales > Rhodobacteraceae > Cypionkella. The sequence continues at coordinate 31 of JBIHZO010000401.1, forward strand.
ACCGTCCCACCCCTGCCGATCAGTGAGGCCGATCTCGGCTTGCCGTGGAACTGGCGCGTGGGCCCGGCGTCGCGCGCCGTCAGCGATGATACCTATGTCGCTGCCAGCTTCACCCCCGAGGGCGCTGGGCTGCGGCCCTTCTCTGTGGCCCATGTCGAACAGCCTTGGCGCACTGCACGCAGCCCCGGCGACCTGACGATCCGCTGGACGCGCCGGTCGCGGTCGCTTGCGGCCGACACCTGGGGCATCGGCGACGTGCCCTTGGCGGAAGACAGCGAGGCCTACGAGGTGGAAATCCGCGACGGCGCGGCGATCAAACGGACCCTGACCTCCGCGACGACCACCGCCCTTTACTCCACCGCCCAACAGATCACCGATTGGGGCGCGCTTCTGGGCCCCGGCAACAGCCTCGACCTTCGCATCTATCAGCTTTCCGCCTTGATCGGGCGGGGTGTCATGCGATCCGTCACCCTCACCTTCTGAAAGCAACCCTCCATGTCCGACATCACCACGCACCTGCTGCTGCCCTATATCCTGGCGGCGCAGGCCCAAAAGCACGTCACCCACAATGAAGCACTGCGGCTGCTCGATGCGATGGTCCAGCTTTCGGTGCTGGACCGTGATCTGACGGCACCGCCTACATCGCCCGCCGACGGGGACCGCTACATCGTGGCCTCGGGCGCGATCGGTCTTTGGGCAGGCTGGGATCTGAACGTGGCCTTCTGGATCGATGGCGTCTGGATGCGCCTGGTGCCGCGCCCGGGTTGGCTGGCCTGGATCGCCGACGAGGCCAGTTCCGCCGTCTGGACAGGGTTGATCTGGGAACTGACAGGTGTGCCGCAGGATGTGTCAGATGCCATCTTCAGCCTGGTGAATGATGCCGATCCGACCAAGAAGGCGCTGTTCTCCCTGACGGGCATCAGCACGGCCACCACTCGGACCTTCTCGCTGCCGAACACTTCCAGCGAGTTGGCCATCCTTGCTGGCACCCAGAGCTTCACCGGCAACAAGACCTTTGCGGGCACGCTTACAGTGACCGGGACAATGCTGGTGGCCAGCGCCAGCGCAACCATTGGATCATCGGCGATCACCGCCACCTATGGCATGGGCACGGGCGTGACCACGACCGGTGTCACAAAGACCGTGAACCTTGGCACCGGCGGCGCGTCCGGATCGACCACGGTCGTGAACATCGGATCGGCGACTGCTGGCGCGGGCGGCACCACGGTGGTGAACACGCCGACGGTGACCTTTGCCAATGCGGTCACCGCTGTTGGAATGCCCCAGGCAAATCTCTCTGCACAGCTCTTGGGGCTGGGCGGGGCGACAGCAGATGCCACCAACCGGCTGAGCGCCAACACCCCGAATGTGCTGTTGAACAACGCAGGGGCATCCATCGATGTGACGGTGAACAAGAACGCAGCCGCCAACGATGCCTCCTTCAGCTTCAAGACCGGGTTTTCGGTGCGGGCGCTGATCGGCCTGCTTGGCAGCGACGACTTCAGTTTCAAGGTCAGCCCGAACGGCTCCACCTTTTATGACGCCATCCTGATCGACCGCACCAACGGCCAGGTGGAATTGCCGCAGCCAACCATTCTGCCGGGGCTCAACGCCGCGCCATCGCCGCCGCCTGTTGGAAAGGCCTCCGTCTACGCCCGCAACCGGGCAGGCGCGCCGTGGATCGACGTCATGCGCCCCTCCGGCCGGGATTTCCCGCTGCAGCCACACTTCGGGGTGAACCGCATTGCCAACTGGTCGCCTTCGGTCAGCACCACCATCACCACCGAGGGCCTGCCGATCACCTCGGTTGGCACCGTGTCCACGCCGACCTTGGCCGCGACAAACCTGGCCGCCAGCATGCGGCGCTGGCGTCTGACCTCGGCCGTCACAATCGATGCAGCCGCCGAACAGCGATCCGCTGGCTGGGCCTGCTGGCGTGGCAACGCGGTCAGGCTTGGTGGCTGGACCTACGTGACACGGCTGTCTCTCGCCACCCTTCAATCGACGGGCATGGGGTTCTTCGGCCTCTATGGGTCAACCGCGGCGCTGGCCACAACATTGACCCTCGCGACGGTCTTGAACTGCATCGGTATCGGCTTCCAGCGCGGCACCCATGCCAACTGGCAGTTGGTGGCCAACGACGCCACCGGCGCGCCCACGCTGACCGACATGGGCGCACCCTTCGCCATCGCCGTCGGCGGCGTGCTGACCCTATTCATCGCCGCCCCGCCCAACGGCAGTTCCATCTGGGTCCGGGCGGTGAACGAGGTGACCGGCGCGACGTTTGAGCAGGAGATCACCGCGGATCTGCCCGCCACCACCCAGTTCCTCTCACCCCGCCTCTTTCTGAACACCGGCGCCACTGCCGCGGCTGTCGCCTACGACTGCGCAGGCATCTACCTCGAAACCGATTATTGAAGGACACCCCATGACCGACGAACCCACCCTTCTCGACAGCGCGGCACAGGCGTTTCGCGACCACGGGCTGACCGCCGCCATCACCGCGCTGATCGGTGGCAGCCTTGCCATCGCGGCCTCGGTGACCCGCAAGGCCTTCACCAACGAAGCCATGCTGGAACGCCTCGACCGCGAATTACACCTCGAGCGCGAACGGATTGATCGGATGCGCGCCGACGACCGCAAGGCCGATGCCGACAGGCTGGAGCGGATCGAAACCGACATCCGTGCCATGCGCGACGTGATGTTCGAAGCCTTCCAGCGCGGTCGCACCGACTGACGACCGCAATACCACCCAGTCGATCTACCCCGGCCCGCCCTCACGGCGGGTTTTTTATTGCCCAGCACCGGGCAGAAAGAACCACCAAATGACCACAGACCCAACGGACGCCATCCGCCTGATCCAGAGCGGGTTGAACAAACTCGGCCACAGCCCCGGCGCCATCGATGGCCGTTGGGGCGTGCGAACCGCCCGTGCCTTAGGGCAACTGATCGCCGCCAATGGCCGCGCGGCATCCGTGGCACCACAGGGTCCCCTGCCGTGGATCACCGAGGCGAAATCAGCGCTGGGCCGCAACGAAGCGCGCGACCGCACCTGGCTGATGGACTGGCTGAAGCGTGATGGCCGATCCTTGGGCGACCCCAGCAAGAACCCCTGGTGCGGTGACTTCGTGGAGACCTGCATCCGCATGGCCCTGCCCGATGAGCCACTTCTCGGCGCGCTGGGCACCAATCCCTATTGGGCGCGCTACTGGCTGCTGTTCGGCCACGAGACCAAGCCTGTCTCGGGCGCGGTGCTGATCTTCGAACGCGGATCAGGCGGCCATGTCGGGTTCGCCATCGGCCAGGACGATACGCATTTCTACGTATTGGGCGGCAACCAATCCGATGCCGTCACCATCGCCCGCATCGCCAAGTCTCGCCTCCTTGGCGCGCGCTGGCCCGCGACCTTTCCTCCCCGCCCCCAACGCCTGCCAACCATGAAGCTGGGTGAATTCCTCACCACCACCAATGAAATCTGAACCGGAGAAAACCATGCTGAAACCTGCAATCCTTGCGCTGATCCGCCAAATCCTCACCGTCGCTGGGACCGCGCTGGTCGCGAAGGGCTTTGTCCAAGCATCCGACATTGAGCCGGTG
>JBIHZO010000400.1:0-3627 GCA_044231405.1 Cypionkella sp.
ATCGGGGTTGATGCCAGTTTGGTGCCGCTTTTGTCGTGGATGTTGCAGCCCGATCCGTCTTTGCGCCCCGGAAGCATGGCGCAGGTGATGGCGGCTGTCGACAACCCCGACCTGATCCCGCAGGCAGCCCCGCCCGAAGCGAAAGCGGTCGATCCGAACCGCACGGTGATTGGCGGGGCATTGCCGCCGTTCGATCTGACCGCCGCCGCACCGGTGGCGGTGACGAAAACGGAACCGCCGGTCGCGCCGAAATCCTTGCCACCCTTGGCGGTGACGGCTCCACCTGTGGCAGGTTGGGAAACGCCGACAGAGCAGTCACGGACTTCCCCACCACCAGGCGCGACCGTGATTGCCAGCGTGCCGCCAAGGGCCCCGCAGCCGATGTCCGAGGAAGAGCCCGAAGATTTCAGCCCCTTTGGTGCCCCCGGCGCGGCAGTCAAGCCTCAGGCCGTTGCCGCAGCCATGGCACCTGTGCCCGTTCAGAAGGGCAGAGGCGGCATGGTTGCCGCTCTGGTGATTTTGGTGGCCGGGGCCGGAGGGGCTGGGGCCTATTTCGGCGGTGTGTTTGATCAGAAACCCGCCGTGGTGGCAGATGAAACGCCCTTGGTGGCAGACCCTGCAGCGGACGAGGCCAAGGCAGCAGAAGCCGCCGAAGACGCGGCTGCAAAAGCTGCTGCGGAAAAAGCGAGCGCTGACGCTGCTGCCAAAGTTGCGGCAGAAAGAGCGGCTGCAGACGCGGCCGCGAAAGCTGCCGAAGAAAAGGCAGCGGCGGATGCTGCAAAAGCTGCAGAAGAGAGCGCCGCACAAGAAAGCCAGCTGACAGAGGCCGAGGTTGCTGCCAAAGCCGAAGCTGATGCCAGACTCGCCGAGGAGGCAGCAGCACAGGCCACCGCAGAAGAGGCGGCAAAGGTCGCAGCAGCAAAGACCGAGGCCGATAACAAAGCGGCGGAGGAAGCCGCCGCAAAGGCTGCCGAAGTGGCGGCTGCACAGAAGGCCGCTGACGACGCGGCAGTCAAGGCAGCGGAAGAAGTCGCAGCGGCAAAGGCCGCAGCAGATGCCAAAGCTGCAGAAGAAGCCACCGCGAAGGCCGCAGGATCTGACGATCCCGTCGCAAAACAGCGGGCCTTTCTAGCCACTTTTGCGCCAGCGGCGTGCAGCCATATCAGTCTGGCAGATCCAAAACCGGAAGGCTTTGTCCTGCATGGTTTTGCCTCTGACACCAAACCCTTGGAAGACATGGCAGCGGCTTGGCAGGCGGAAACCGGGGTCGCCCCCGACGTGCAGGTGCATCTGATCAACAACGAGCAATGCGCCCTGCTGGACTTTATCAACCGCCACCCGGCAGAGGGAGAGGTCCAGCCCATCGCAATCACCATGGACCCCAATTTGGGCGAAGTGGTGAAAAGTGGCGGTGTGGTGAAGGGCAGCCTTGCCGGGCTTGGCGCGGGGGCTTTGACACTGTTGAACGTCTCGGGAACCGGCGGCATTTCCAATCTGAACAAGTTCATCTCCACGACCGACGACGGCACCATCGGGTTCTCGATTGTCCTGAAACTGGCCGAAGGTGCTCCCCCGGCGCCGCAGCTTTTCATGGTCATCGAGTCCGAGGAAAAGCTGCAAAAGCTGCTGGCGGCGGTGGAGCCGGGCGTTTCGGCCAAAGCGCTGATGCCGTTTATTGATCTGGCACTGAAGCGGGACCCGGCCCCGATCAAGCTGGGCCTGGCCTTTATCCGGCTTGAAAACTGAACGCAATCGCCCCCTTCCCGCAGGGCCGTGGGGGGCCATTGCTTTTCTTGCCAGACTTGTCGGGCTTCTGTAACGTGTCGGGTATCAAGGGAGTCTATTTCTCCTATTCATCTGTTTATCATTCGTTTTCTCGAAGGCGGTACGCACATGCCTACGTCAAATTCCCAAACAACCCGTGTCGGTCGGCTTTTTACGCCGCTTGCTGACGATACGTTTGTTCTGCTTGAGTTTTCGGGCGTTGAGTCAGTGAACGAAATCAACAATTTCACCGTCAAAGCGACGGTGGAGGGCGACCCGATTGATCCGAATGAACTGTTGGGCAAACCCATGCGTGTCGAATTGGACACCAGACTTGGCACCCTTCGGCATTTTCACCAGATCGTATTCTCGGTCAGATACATGGGCAACACTGGCAGCGGCCACATCTATGAGTTTGAACTGCGCCCCTGGATCTGGGCGATGAGCCGACGTGTGAACTCGCGCATTTTCCATGAAAGGACGGCGGACCAGATCATTCAGGAAGTGTGTCAGGATTACTCCGACGGCTACTTTGCGAACCTGCGTGTTTCCAGCAGTCAGTACATGCCCTTAATGGAATATATCGTCCAGTATCGGGAGACTGACCTCGATTTCTTGCGCCGCCTGATGGAAGAGTATGGTTTGAACTTCCATTGCGAAATGACGGATTCCACCCACACCATCGTTCTGACAACTGACCCTTCTTCGTTTGCGCTGGCCAAAGGCGGGGATCGCATTTTCACGCAAAACAGTTCGGCCCAGATCCGCGATGAGGAATCATTCACCTCATGGGTCATCGACCGAACGGTGCCTTCGGGTAAAATACGGTACCTGGACTATGACTTCAAATTTCCGACCAAGAATATGGAAGTCAAAGAGGGGTCAGTGAAAGCATTCGACGGCAAGACCTATGAGGTTTTTGACTATCCCGGCCGCTATGCCAATACTGCCGATGGACAGATTTTGATCAAGCGCAGGGCCAACGCGCTGGAGGCAGGTGAGGAAAGCATTCGCACGACGGGCGAACTGCAAAGCCTGGGTGCAGGTATGAAGTTCAATCTGGCAGAGCATCCGAACACCAAAGAGCAGGGTGGCTATTATGTGCTCTCTGCCCATCACATGTACTCGTCCAACCAGTTTCGTTCTGGTGCGTCAGGGGTCGATCAGTATCATGGCACCTATCGGCTGGTGCGCGAGTCCAGCCCGGTTGCGCCTTTACAAAGAACCCCCAAGCCGATCATGCGCGGGCCGCAGACCGCAGTGGTTGCAGACGGCGCCGATGGCACCATCGACGAATTTGGTCGCATTCTGCTGAAGTTTCACTGGGCACCTGACAGTGAGTCGATGCTGTGCCGGGTGTCGCAAAGCTGGGCCGGGTCCACTTGGGGCACGATTTTCACGCCGCATGTTGGCATGGAAGTTGTGGTCGAATTTCTGGACGGTGATCCAGACCGGCCTTTGGTGGTGGGCTGCGTCTACAACGGCGACAACATGCCGCCTTGGGCGCTGCCGGACAACCGCTTGAAAAGCGGGATCCAGACGGTTCGGGACAACCGGCTGATGTTCGACGACACCGACGGGTCGGAGTTGATCGAGGTCAACGCCCGTAAGGACCTGACTGTAACGGTCGGAAATGACGCAAGACGCGAAGTCAAAAATGACTCGACCGACATCGTGACCGGCAAGTCAGATGAAACCGTCCACCAAAATCGCACTGTCACCGTCAAGGCGGATGAGGTCAAGAAAATCACTGGCAACCTGACGATTGAGGCCGAACAAAGCATCACGTTGAAATGCGGTGGCAGCACGATTGAAATGACTCCGCAGTCGATCACGATCAAATCGTTGCAGGTCACGATTGAT
>JBIHZO010000055.1:0-11791 GCA_044231405.1 Cypionkella sp.
GGCCAACGGTTTGCCCGCGCGGTTGCAAGCGTGACAGCGAACGGCCCTCGCGAGGCCGCGCATGCAGCGCGTGGTCAGCCCCGGAGATCTGCGGGATGAGCCTGCCCCTGATCCTTGGCGCGCTTTGGGTGATCGCCGCATCATTGACCGCCATGCTGCCGATGCGCAGCCAAATGCTGCCCGGCACAACCCTGCTGATCGCGGCCCCTGTGCTGCTGATCTGGATCGGCACGGCCCATGGCTGGCTGTGGGTGGTCTTCGGAACATTCGCCTTCCTGTCGATGTTCCGCCGCCCCCTGCTTCACCTGACCCGCCGCGCCATGGGTCTGCCCAGCGAAATCCCAGCCGAGTTGCGCAAATGAATATGCCCGTGGTTGCGGCCCTGATCTGGCTGATCGCCGCCAACCTGATCGGCATGCTGCCCAGCCGCGATCATCATTGGCGCAACGCCTATCTGCTGATCGCGGTGGCGGTTCCGATCCTGATCGGGCTGGCCTATGCCAAGGGCGCGCTTTGGGCGCTGGCGTTTTTGCTGGCGGCCGGATCAGTGCTGCGCTGGCCGGTGATTTATCTGTGGCGGTGGATCAAGCGGCGGATCACCTAGGTCTGTGGCCCCGCCGCACCTTGCCAGTTTGGCCTGCATTTCCTATCACAACCCCATGACACATCTCCCCACCCCCCGCGGCACGCTGACCCCCAATCGCGCCCTGTCAGATATGACCTGGCTGCGGGTGGGCGGCCCTGCGGACTGGTTGTTCCAGCCCGCAGATGAGGCCGATCTGGCGGCGTTTCTGGCGGCGTTGGATCCGACCATCGCGGTCTTCCCAATGGGGGTGGGCAGCAATCTGATCGTGCGCGATGGCGGGTTGCGCGCCGTGGTGATCCGTCTGGGGCGCGGATTCAACGGCATTGAGATTGCCGGGGATACACTCATCGCAGGCGCTGCGGCGCTGGACGCCCATGTGGCGCGCCGCGCGGCAGAGGCGGGGCTGGACCTGACCTTTCTGCGCACCATTCCGGGCAGCATCGGCGGGGCTGTGCGGATGAACGCGGGCTGTTACGGATGCTATGTGGCGGATCATTTGACAAGTGTCCGCTGCGTCACGCGGGCTGGCGGGATTGTTGAAATTCCTGCCGCCGATCTGCAACTGGCTTACCGTCAAACCACTCTGCCGGAAGGCTGGGTGATCGTCTCTGCCACCTTCCGCGCAGACAAGGGTGATCCGGAGCTGCTAGAGGCGCGGATGGCCGATCAGATTGCCAAACGCGACGCCAGTCAGCCGACCAAGGACCGTTCGGCAGGCTCGACTTTCCGCAATCCGGTTGGCCATTCCAGCACTGGCCTTGCCAATGACAGCCACGAACTGAAGGCGTGGAAGGTCATTGATGACGCTGGCATGCGGGGGGCCACCCAAGGTGGGGCGCAAATGTCGCCAATGCATTCCAACTTTCTGATCAACACGGGGGGCGCAACGGCAGCCGACCTGGAAGATTTGGGGGAAGAAGTGCGAAAAAGAGTTTTCCAACAGAGCGGTATCAGGCTAGAGTGGGAAATTATGCGTGTCGGAGAACGGCGAGTCTAAAATAACAATATCACGGGCCGAAAAAGGTCTGGATGAGGCAGTAAATGGCGGGCGGTTCGAGCAGAGCAGCCTCCAAAGTAGCGGTGTTGATGGGCGGGCTTTCCTCTGAACGGGAAGTCTCCCTGTCGTCCGGGCGTGCATGCGCCGCAGCGTTGCGGGAGGCGGGATATGATGTGTCAGAGGTCGATTGCGGCCCTGACCTTTACGCACGCCTTGTAGCCCTGAAGCCTGATGTCTGTTTCAACGCCCTGCACGGCCGGTGGGGCGAAGACGGCTGTGTGCAGGGCATTCTGGAGTGGTTGGGCCTGCCTTACACGCATTCCGGGGTTCTGGCCTCGGCTTTGGCGATGGACAAGGTCAAGACAAAAGAAGTCTACACTGCCGCTGGCTTGCCGATCGTGCAATCGGTGCTGGCGCATCGCGATGAGGTCAGCGCAGACCATGTGCTGCCGCCGCCCTATGTGGTGAAGCCCTATAACGAAGGCTCATCCGTCGGGGTCTACATCGTCCATCCCGGCAGCAATGCGCCCCGCTTGGCCGACACTATGCCAGAGGTGGTGATGGTGGAAACCTATGCGCCGGGGCGTGAGTTGACAGTGACGGTGATGGGCGATCGGGCGCTGTGCGTCACCGATATCATCACCGACGGCTGGTATGACTTTGATGCGAAATACAAAACTGGCGGCTCGCGTCATGTGCTGCCCGCCGTGGTGCCTGCAGAGATTGCCGATGCCTGCATGGATTACGCCTTGCGCGCGCATGCCGCCTTGGGCTGCCGGGGCGTCAGCCGCACTGATTTCCGTTGGGATGAGACGCGCGGTTTGGCGGGCCTGATCCTGCTGGAAACCAACACACAACCGGGGATGACCCCGACATCCCTAGCCCCAGAACAAGCGGCCTATTGCGGGATTTCCTTCCCGGAACTGGTTCGCTGGATGGTGGAGGACGCGTCATGCAATCGTTAGGCCGCGCCCCTGCGCGTCATGCGCCAACCCGCCGCGATCCGTCTCCCAGCCGTTGGGCCTATCGGATGCAACGGCTGTGGCTGACGCCCTTGTTCCGCGTTCTGGTGCGCTTTGGGCTGCCGGTGCTGCTGATCGGCGCGGCGTCGGGGCTGGTGTTTTATGACGATGCCCGCCGCGCGGGTCTGGTTCAAAGCGTGGCCGATCTGCGCGAAAAGTTTGAGCAGCGCCCGGAGTTCCGGGTCAGCTATGTGTCGATTGACGGTGCCTCGCCTGATCTGGCCGATGCCGTGCGGGCGAAACTGGGGCTGCGGTTGCCGCAATCGTCATTCGATCTGGACATGGACGCGCTGCGGTTGAAGGCCGAAGAGCTGGACGCGGTGCAAGAGGCACAACTGCGGGTCCGCTCGGGCGGTATCTTGCAGGTGGTGCTGACCGAACGCGAGCCCGCACTGGTTTGGCGCAATGACGACCGCCTTGTGTTGCTCGATGCCACTGGCCATCGCGTTGCCGGTTTGGCCGAGCGCGGCGATCGTGGCGATTTGCCGCTTGTGGCTGGGGACGGGGCCGATGGGGCCACACCAGAGGCCTTGGCCATTCTGGACGCCGCAAGCCCGATTGCCGCCCGTTTGCGCGGGTTGGTGCGGATGGGCGATCGGCGCTGGGATCTGGTGCTGGACCGCGACCAACGCATCCAACTGCCTGCCAAAAATCCGGTAGCCGCGTTGGAACGCCTGCTGGCGCTGGATCAGGCCGAAGTGCTGCTGGCCCGAGATATCCTGACGATTGACCTAAGACAAGAACAGCGCCCGGTGTTGCGCCTTGCCCCCTTTGCGCTAAGCGAAGTGCGGCGGGCGCAGGGGCTGACCACGACAACGGGGAACGACCTATGACCGATCTGTACCAATCCCAACGCGCGATGCGGAACATGCGTCGTGCCGCCATGCAGCGCGGCGTGGTGGCCATTCTGGACGTCGGAACCTCGAAAATCGCCTGCCTTGTGCTGCGCTTTGATGGGGCAGAGGCCGACCGCGACAGCGATGGTGTGGGTCCGATGGCCGGGCAGTCGAATTTCCGGGTGATCGGGGCGGCCACCACGCGATCGCGCGGCGTGCGCTTTGGCGAGATTGCCGTGATGAATGAGACTGAACGCGCCATTCGCACCGCTGTGCAGGCCGCGCAAAAGATGGCAAATGTGCGGGTGGATCATGTGATCGCCTGTTTCAGCGGTGCGGAACCCCGCAGCTATGGTCTGGCCGGTGAGTGGGAGCTGCAGGATTCCGTGGTGACCGAACAGGATGTGGCGCGCGTGCTGGCCGCCTGCGATGCCCCCGATCTGGGCGAGGGCCGCGAAGTGTTGCACGCGCAGCCAGTGAACTTTGCTTTGGACCACCGCTCTGGCCTTGGCGATCCGCGCGGGCAGATCGGCAACCGTCTGGCCTGTGATATGCACCTGCTGTCGGTCGATGGATCGGTGGTGCAAAACCTGCTTTATTGCATCAAGCGTTGTGATCTGGAGTTGGCGGGGATTGCGTCTTCGGCTTACGTCTCGGGGATTTCCAGCCTTGTTGAGGATGAGCAGGAACTGGGCGCAGCTTGCATTGACATGGGCGGCGGCGCGACTGGCATTTCCATTTTCATGAAAAAACACATGATCTTTGCCGATTGCGTACGCATGGGCGGCGATCATGTGACATCGGACATCTCCAAGGGCCTGCAAGTGCCGCTGGTGGTGGCCGAACGCATCAAGACCAAGCACGGCGGCGTGCACGCCACGGGTATGGATGACCGCGAGATGATCGAGATGGGCGGCGACAGTGGCGATTGGGAAAAAGACCGCCGCCAGATCAGCCGCACGGAACTGATCGGCATCATGCGGCCCCGCGTTGAGGAAATGCTGGAGGAGGTCCGCGCGCGTCTGGATGCCGCCGGATTTGACAGCCTGCCCAGCCAGCAGATCGTGCTGACCGGGGGCGCAAGCCAGATCCCGGGGCTGGACGGATTGGCCAGCCGTATCTTGGGTCAACGCGTGCGGATGGGTCGCCCCTTGCGCGTCCAGGGCCTGCCGCAAGCCGCTACCGGACCTGCCTTTTCCAGCGCGGTGGGTCTTTGCCTGTTCGCCGCACATCCACAAGATGAATGGTGGGATTTCGACATTCCCACCGAACGTTACCCGGCGCGGTCGATCAAGCGGGCCATGCGCTGGTTTAAGGACAACTGGTGAACCGCTACATCCTGCGTTCACGGCGAAATCCTGCTGAAAAGTGCCCTGCTTCCCCCATATTTTGCGGGGATTGTGACTTTTTACGTGACCTTGGCCGCATCTGTGGATAGAATCGGCAACAATTCGGCAGACGAATACTTTGGGACGGGTGGTTCGTAAGATCGAGACGGCAACCGGCGGCGCGCAACCGCCTACAATTACAGGCGGACTGAATATGGCATTGAACCTGATCATGACCTCGCAGCGTGAAGAGCTGAAGCCGCGCATCACGGTGTTCGGCGTTGGTGGTGCGGGGGGCAATGCGGTCAATAACATGATCGAAAAGAACCTTGAGGGGGTCGAATTCGTCGTGGCCAACACCGACGCGCAGGCTTTGCAGCAAAGCAAAGCGGTGTCGAAAATTCAAATGGGTCTGAAAGTCACCGAAGGTCTGGGCGCAGGGGCGCGCCCGACTGTTGGCGCTGCGGCTGCCGAAGAAACGATCGAAGAAATCGTCGATCATCTGGCCGGCGCACACATGTGCTTTATCACGGCTGGCATGGGCGGCGGCACCGGTACGGGTGCTGCTCCGATCATTGCTCAGGCGGCGCGCGAACTGGGTGTGCTGACCGTGGGCGTTGTGACCAAGCCTTTCCAGTTTGAAGGCAACAAGCGGATGAAGCAGGCCGAAGACGGCATTGCTGCGTTGCAAAAGGTTGTCGACACGCTGATCATCATTCCGAACCAGAACCTGTTCCGTCTGGCCAACGAGCGCACCACCTTTACCGAAGCTTTCGCGATGGCCGATGATGTGCTGTATCAGGGCGTCAAGGGCGTGACCGACCTGATGGTGCGTCCCGGCCTGATCAACCTTGATTTCGCCGACGTTCGTGCCGTGATGGACGAGATGGGCAAGGCGATGATGGGCACCGGCGAAGCCACAGGCGATAACCGCGCGGTTGAAGCTGCTGAAAAGGCCATCGCCAACCCGCTGCTGGACGAGATTTCGCTGCATGGCGCCAAGGGCGTTTTGATCAACATCACCGGCGGCTACGACCTGACGCTGTTCGAACTGGACGAGGCCGCCAACATCATCCGTGAAAAGGTGGATCCTGACGCGAATATCATCGTGGGCTCCACTCTGGACACCTCGATGGAGGGCACTTTGCGCGTGTCCGTTGTGGCAACCGGCATTGATGTCAGCATGAACCGCGCCGAACCGGCAATCGCCCGCCGGTCGATGGCGGCCCCGCTGGCCCCGACGCCCACACCTGAACCCAAGCTGTCGGTGTCGCCGGTCGCCACGCCCGTGCAGATGCAGAAACCTGCGCCCACGCCAGACCTGTTCCACGACGCACAGCAGTATCAGCCGCAGAACCGCGAGCCGGAACAGATGCTCGACGACGATCTGCCGCCGCCGGCCTACCGCGCGCCGCAAATGCAGCCGCGTGCCACCGCTCCGGTTGCCTCGGCCCATGACATGGACGCTGCGGCCTTTGTGGCGCCGCGCCCCCGCTCTGCTGGCACCCCGTCGCCAGAGGCTTTGGCCCGCCTGCAAGCCGCCGTAAGCAAAGCACCGAGCCAGGCCGCGCGCCCGGCGCAGCAAGCCCAGCCGCAGCGCGCTGCCGCCCCGGCCCCCAAAGCCGCAGAACCGCGCCCGCGTTTTGGGATTGGCAGCCTGATCAACCGTATGGCAGGGGGGCATGCTGAAGCCGCTCCAGAGCGTCCGCAGGCAAGCCGTCAGCAGCCGCCTGTGACCGCTTACGATGATGAGCAGGAACTGTCTGCCGATCAGGAACGCATCGAGATTCCGGCTTTCCTGCGTCGCCAGGCGAACTGAGCCATCTGCAACCCACTTGAGAACGCCCGGCACTGCCGGGCTTTTTCTTTTGTATTCAGTGGGTTGCATGAGCCTATTTCTGTTACACTCCGTTACAAAGAGTGAGTTGAGAATATGTGAAGACAGTCTTACCACCACCTCAGCGGACCCGTCTGTCCGCAGTTTGTCTTGTTCGGAGAGTTCGTTGCAACAATCGCTGAAAAACGCTGCTGTCTTCACGGGTCTGGGCCTGCATTCTGGTGCGCCTGTCACCATGACTGTGCGTCCAGCCGCCGCCGATCACGGGATATGGTTTCAGCGTGTTGATGTGACCGGCACCGATACGCGGGTCCCCGCCCGTTGGGACGCTGTTGTGCCGTCAAAGCTGTGCACCCTGGTGGCCAATGCCGCTGGCACGTCTGTTTCCACGATCGAGCATGTGATGGCCGCATTGGCCGGCTGTGCCATCCAAAACGCGGTTATTGAAATTGACGGGCCGGAAGTGCCGATCCTTGACGGCTCGGCCGCGCCCTTTGTCGATGGCTTTCTGTCGGCGGGCATCGTCGCACTGGACGCGCCCGTGCGCGCCATCCGCGTGCTGCGGGCGGTCGAAGTGCGCGACGGCGATGCGGTGGCACGGCTGGAGCCGTCCGACATGCTGGAAATCGACTTCCGCATCGACTTTGCTGAGGCTGCCATCGGGCAGCAGTCGAAAAAGTTGAACATGGCCAACGGGGCGTTTGTGCGCGAATTGTCCGACAGCCGCACCTTCTGCCGCAATTCGGATGTGATCGCGATGCGGGCTCGTGGGCTTGCCTTGGGCGGTACGTTGGAAAACGCTGTGGTGTTTGAAGGCGATCAGGTTCTGTCGCCGGGTGGCTTGCGCCATTCCGATGAGCCCGTGCGCCATAAGATGTTGGATGCCTTGGGCGATCTGGCTTTGGCCGGTGCGCCGATTCTGGGCCGCTACACCGGCGTGCGCGCCGGACACGCCATGACCAACCGTCTTTTGCGCGTGCTTTTTGCGACGCCGGGCGCTTGGATGGAACAGGATTGCGAAGGCTTGACGGGTGGAAAGCTGCCCGGAGTGGGTGTGCATCGTGGCGATCTTCCCGCTCGGGTCTGAAACCTGATGCCCAAGGGCGAAAGCCGTTTTGCGCCCCGTAATTTTCTGTGCTACGAGAGGCCAAAGGCGGCGAGTAAAGCCCAGGTTTTGGGGTATCGGCGCGGCATATGAGGTAGGCGGCAAATGGCAGGCGGAGAGACAGGCAAAACGCTGCGGGCGGGCAAAGCCCTATGCCTGATCCTTGTTCTGGCCACTTTGGCGGCTTGCGGTGGCAAAGAAGACACCAGTGCCTCGCTTGAAAACTTCACCGCCGAGGAAATCTACAAACGTGGCGAAGTGATTCTGGAAGCCAAGGGCAAGCCAGAAGATGCGCTGACCTATTTCCAGGAAGTGGAACGCCTGTACCCCTATTCCGAGTGGGCCAAGCGTGCGTTGATCATGCAGGCTTATTCCCTGCATCAGGCCAAGGAATACGAAGAGGCCCGCGCTGCCGCCCAGCGGTTCCTTGATTTTTACCCCGGTGACGAAGATGCCGCCTATGCCAGCTATTTGTTGGCGCTGTCTTATTACGACCAGATCGACGAAGTCGGCCGTGATCAGGGTCTGACCTTTCAGGCGCTGCAGGCTTTGCGCGTCGTGATTGAGACCTATCCGGACAGCGAATACGGCAAATCGGCGATTCTGAAATTTGATCTGGCTTTCGACCATCTGGCTGCCAAGGAGATGGAGATCGGGCGCTATTACCTGAAGCGCGGCAATTACACCGCCGCCATCAACCGCTTCCGCGTTGTGGTGCAGGATTTCCAAACCACCACGCACACGGCCGAGGCGCTGCACCGCTTGGTCGAATCTTATCTGGCATTGGGCCTGAACGACGAGGCGCAAACTGCGGGCGCGATCCTGGGCTTCAACTATCAGTCCAGCCCGTTCTACGAGGACAGCTTCCAGTTGCTCAAGGGGCGGGGCCTGGAACCGAAGGCCAAGGGCAACAGCTGGCTGGCCAAGGCTTATCGGCAAATGATCAGGGGCGAATGGCTGTGATCCTTCGCGCTTTTGGGCAGGGTCATGCTGCGCAGTCTTGATATCCGCGATGTGCTGATCATCGACCGTCTGACACTGGAATTCAGCTCGGGGCTGAACGTGTTGACGGGCGAGACTGGGGCGGGCAAATCCATTCTGTTGGACGCTTTGGGCTTTGTGCTGGGCTGGCGCGGTCGTGCCGAGCTGGTGCGCGCCGGGGCTGCACAGGGCGAAGTGGTGGCGGCATTTGATCTGCCAACGGGCCATGCGGCGCGGGTTGTACTGCAAGAGGCGGGATTTGAGGCCGGGGATGAACTGATCCTGCGCCGGGTGAATTCTGCTGATGGCCGCAAGCAGGCTTGGGTCAATGATCGCCGCGTGTCTGGTGAAGTGCTGCGCGATCTGTCCGACACGTTGGTGGAACTGCACGGCCAGCATGACGATCGCGGCCTTTTGAACCCGCGCGGTCACCGGGGTTTGCTGGATCAATTCGCCAGTGTCGATCTGTCGGCTGTGCGCGCGGCTTGGCGGGCGCGGGCGCAATCGCGCGATGCGCTGGCGCAGGCCCGTGCCGTGCTGGACCGCGCGCAGGTTGAAGAAGACTTCCTGCGCCATGCAGTGGCCGAGTTGGACAAGCTGAATCCCTTGTCCGGCGAAGAGGCAACCTTGGACGCCAGGCGTCGCGCCATGCAGGGCGCCGAACGCATCCGCGCCGACATCATGCGGGCCAATGCGGCCTTGTCTGCGACCGGTGCCGAGGGTCCGTTGCGCGATGCCCTGCGCTGGCTGGAGGGCGCGTCCGACCGCGCCGATGGCCGCCTTGACGCCGCCATGGCCGCCTTGGGCCGGGCGCTGATCGAACTTGGCGATGCGCAGTCCGGGGTCGAGGATTGCCTGCGTCAACTGGACTTCAACCCCAGTGAGTTGGAGGCTCTGGAGGAGCGGCTGTTCGCCATCCGCGCATTGGCGCGCAAGCACGGCGTTCTGCCAGATGTTCTGGGCGGTTTTGCTGATCAATTGCGAGCCCGTCTGGCTGCCATTGACGGCGGCGCTGCGGGCATTGCCAGGCTTGAGCGTTCTGTGGCCGAGGCAGAACTGGCGTTCGTGCGAGAATCCGGGGCGTTGACCGCGCAGCGCAGCGCCTCTGCCAAGCGGCTGGACACGGCGATGGCGGCGGAACTTGCGCCGCTGAAGATGGAACGCGCGGTGTTCACCACCGAACTGTCGCGAGCGGAACCGGGGCCGGATGGCGTCGATGCGGTGCAATTCACGGTGGCTACCAACCCCGGCGCGCCGGCCGGGGCGTTGAACAAGATCGCCTCGGGCGGCGAGTTGTCGCGGTTCCTGCTGGCCTTGAAGGTCTGTCTGACCGGCGACACCCCCGGCTTGACCCTGATTTTCGACGAGATTGACCGGGGGGTTGGCGGGGCAACTGCCGATGCCGTCGGGCGGCGGTTGCAGGCCTTGGCAGCTGGCGCTCAGGTTCTGGTTGTCACCCACAGCCCGCAAGTGGCGGCGCGTGGCGGACATCATTGGCGCGTGGAAAAGCGGGTGCAAGATGGGCAGACCCTTTCCACGGTGACGGCGCTGTCGGCACCGGACAGGGTGGAGGAGATCGCGCGAATGCTGGCAGGCGATATCGTGACAGAGGCGGCACGAGAGGCGGCGCGCGCCTTGCTGGCCTAAAGGGTTCAGCCCGGGAGCGCCGTAAAGGTCAGGCTGACCGCCAGACCATCCACCAGGATCGCCACCAGCATTGCGGCCAGACGCGGCAACTCTGCCCCTGTTTCGTCGACCGCGCCCATCACCACAAACCGCTGTCGCACAAGCGTACAGCCCGCCCCCAACAGCAGCACTGTGCCTTTGCCCGTCACCAGCCGCGCCCTTGCGCACAGCCCGGCCGCGTCGCCCGCAAACGCGGCGCGGGTGGCGGCGTGCCCTTCGGCCCAAGCGCCGGACAGGGTCAGCACGCTGCCCTCCGGGGCGATCAGGGCCACCAGACCTTCGACATCCTGCGCCACAAAAAAGGCGGCAAAGCGGCGGGGAAAATCTGCGCTCATTTCTGCGGCACCAGTTTGCCGGGGTTCATCAGATTGTGCGGGTCCAGAGCCCGCTTGATCTGCCCCATCACCGACCAGGCCGGGCCATGTTCTGCCCCCATCAGATACAGCTTGCCGGTGCCCACGCCATGTTCGCCCGTGATCGTCCCCCCCAAGGCCAAAGCGCGTTCGGCCATGCGGGTCGCAAGGCGCTGCGCCACGGCGTGTTCCGTCGGATCATCGGGCTTGATCAACAAGATGGCGTGAAAATTGCCGTCTCCGACATGGCCCAGAATGGGTCCCGGAATGGGAGAGGCGGCGATGTCAGCCTGCGTTTCCACAATCGCTTGGGCCAGTGCCGAGATCGGCACGCAAACGTCGGTGACAATCGCCGTCGCCCCCGGACGGGTGGCCAAAATTGCTGGATAGGCAGAATGACGCATGCGCCAAAGCCGGGTGCGGTCTTCCTGCGCTTTGGCCCACAGGAACCCCCGGCTGCCAAATTCCCGCGCGATCGCGCCAAAGCGTTCGGCCTGTTCGGCCACCCCGGCGGGCGACCCATGGAATTCGACCAGCAACTGCGGCGCAAGTGGCATCGTAGTGCCGGAATAGGCGTTGCAGGCGGCCACTGTTGCCTCATCCAGAAACTCGATCCGCGCCATCGGAATGCCGGTTTGCATGGTGGCAATCACGCAATTGACCGCATCGCCAATGGTTGGAAAAGCGCAGGTGGCCGATGACACCGCCTCGGGTTGGCCGTGCAGGCGCAGGGTCAGTTCAGTCATCAGGCCCAGCGTGCCCTCTGACCCCACCAGAAGGGCTGTCAAATCGTAGCCAGCAGAAGATTTCGGCGCGGACGACCCGGTGCGGATCACGCGCCCCCCGGCCAGAACCACTTCCAGCCCCAGCACATTGTCACGCATGGTGCCATAGCGCACGGCCGTCGTGCCACTGGCGCGCGTGGCCGCCATGCCGCCAAGAGTGGCGTTCGCGCCGGGATCAACCGGAAAAAACAGGCCGGTGTCGCGCAATTCCTCGTTCAACCGCTCCCGCGTAATGCCAGGTTGCACGACGGCCAGCATGTCCTCGGGGTAGACTG
>JBIHZO010000402.1:0-3608 GCA_044231405.1 Cypionkella sp.
GTCGTAAAGTTTGATGATGCCGGCAGCCACCAGAACCAGCGTGGTGATGAACACCGGGCGCATCATCGGGATGATCACCACGATATAGGTTTTCCACGTCGGAATGCCGTCCACACGGGTGGCTTTCCAGATGTCTTCATCAATGCCGCGCAAACCCGCCAGCATCAGCGCCATCACAAACCCGGTGCCCTGCCACAGCCCCGCAATCAACAGCCCGTACAAGACCAGATCGGGATTGTTCAGCGGATCAAACGAAAACCCCTCCCAACCCCAACCGCGCACAATGCCCTGAATGCCGAAATCGGGGTTCAGCACCCATTGCCATACCAACCCGGTGACGATGAATGACAGCGCAAAAGGGTACAGCATGATGGTGCGGAACGTGTCCTCAAACCGGATCTTCTGATCCATCAGTACGGCCAGCGTGAATCCCATGACGATGGTGAACACCAAGGACAGCGCGCCAAAAACCATCAGATTCTCGATCGACACCAGCCAGCGGCTGTTGCTCCACAGCCGTTCGTACTGGTCAAATCCAACGAAATTCGCCTTTGGCAACAGCTTGGACGAGGTGAAGGAATAGACCACCGTCCAGATTGAAAAGCCCAAGAACACGACCACCGAACAGAAAATCATCGGCACTGCGGCGATTTTGGCGTTCAGGTTGCGAAAGATGCGCGATTTGCGCGCAGTGGTGGCCATGGCCGTCCCCCCCCAAGTTTGCTGCAGGCAAAGATGACAGGGCCGCCCCCAAAGGGCGGCCCTGCGATCAGCCCAGGATCAGAGACCGGACTTCAGGATCTCGACCCACTTGGCCTGTGCGTCAACCGGAGACATGTCGGTCTTCCAGAATTCGACCATCAGGTCGCCCGCTTGGGTTTGTACGTCGGGCGACCATACCATGTCGCCAGCCGGCAGCAGATTGCCCGAAGCCAGGATCTCCAGACCCTTCTTCATGCAGTCGTTGGCAGCGGCCAGATCCACGTCACCCCGGATCGGCAGCGAGCCTTTCTTCAGGTTGAACGCAACTTGCGCTGCAGGGGAGACAAGCAAGGCGGCCAGACGCTTTTGTGCGGCTTCTTTTTCCGGGTCATCCAGTTTCGGGAAGTAGAACGCATCGCCACCGGTCGACAGGTAGGCGTTGTTGCCCAGACCCGGCAGGCAGGTGTAATCCACGCCCGCGACCTTGCCCGCAACCGCGAACTCGCCCTGCGCCCAGTCACCCATGATCTGGCCGGCGGCTTCGCCGGTGATCACCATGTTGGTCGCCTGGTTCCAGTCCTGAACGGTGGACTTGGCCGCCAGCTTGCGTGCATCTGCCGCTGCGGTGAAGACTGCGGCCATTTCCGGACCAGCAGCTGCATCCATATCCTTGGCAACGTTTACTTTTTTCCAAAGATCAAGACCGCCGATGCCGACAGTGATTGCGCCGAAAGCCAGGTTCGACTGCCAAGGCTGGTTGCCCAAAGCCAATGGCACTTTGCCAGCAGCCTCAACCGCAGGCGCTGCGGCCACAAACTCTGCCCAGTTGGTCGGAACGGCCAGACCCAGATCGGTGTAGACCTTGTTGTTCAGCCACAGCCACTCGGGCGAGTGAATGTTCACCGGTGCGCAATAGATCTTGCCATCCACGGTGCAGGCGTCCAGCAGCGACGGCGGGAACACCTTGTCTTTCCAGCCCTCGGCCTCGGCCACATCGGTCAGGTCCAGCATCAGGCCCGCTTCAACCAACTCCAAAGCCTGCTGGCCATGATTGAACTGCGTCGCACCCATCGGGTCACCGCCGGTGATGCGCGAGATCATCACGGGGCGCGCGGTGTCGCCACCGCCTGCAATTGCGCCGTCGATCCACTTGTCGCCGCTGGCGTCAAACGCCTTGGCAAGTTCAGCCACTGCAGCCGCTTCGCCGCCCGATGTCCACCAGTGGGTGATTTCCAGTTCGGTGGCCAAAGCCGCCGATGGCAAAGCAACCGACAGCATAAGACCGGCTGCGAATTTCCAATACTTCATGTAGTCCTCCCAGTTTCTAAATCGTTATAGTCAAAATCTATAACGTTATAGATTTCTCAATCAAGCAATCTTTTTGCTTGTCGCGCGCATTTTATTGCGGCTTGAATGGGGGGTATTTCTTGCGTAGTCTGCACGGCCACCGATCCGCGTGCCGCCATGAAAGCCTTGGAAATGCGGGCAGTTCCGTCCGCTTGCAGGGGCCTAATCCGGCGCACAAATGACGCGTCCTGCCCCCCCGAAAGGCAGGACACGGGCGAATCGGTTGGCAAGGCACGGCTGTAAAGAATGACAAGGGGTCGCAACGGGCCCCGGAATTGGATGGCATGACAGAATCACCCAGCATCGAGATGGGTCGCCCCACGCTGAAGACCATCGCCGCCGAAACCGGGCTGGCGATTGCGACGGTCAGCCGCGCCCTGAAGGATGCCCCCGATATCGGGGAGGCCACCAAGCAGCGCGTGCGCGAAACTGCCCTGCGCCTTGGCTACCGCCCCAACCGTGCGGGGGTGCGTTTGCGTACCGGCAAGACCAATGTCATTGCTTTGGTGTTGTCGACCGAGGCCGACATCATGAATCACACCTCGCGCTTGATCTACTCCATCGCCGCCGCCCTGCGCGGCACCGCCTACCATCTGGTGGTGATGCCGTTTTTCCCGGATGAAGACCCGATGTCGCCGATCCGCTACATTGTGGAAACTGAAAGCGCGGATGGCATCATCATGAACCAGACCACCGCCAACGATCCGCGGGTGACCTACATGGCCGAACAGGGCTTTCCCTTTGCCACCCACGGCCGCACCTCGCTGGACATCGACCATCCCTATTTCGACTATGACAACGAAGAGTTTTCTCGCATCGCTGTCCGCGCTTTGGCCGCGCGCAAGCACCGCAACCTGATGCTGATCGCCCCCCCGGCGCAGCAGAATTACGCGCAACACATGGTCAAGGGCTTTGTCGAGGAATGCGCCGTGCTTGGCCTGAACGCAGAGCTGCTGAAAAATGCCGACAGTGACTCGGGGGCCGACCGGATCGAGGCGGAAATGGCGCAGCGTTTTGCCACCCATCCCGCCCCCGATGCGTTGGTGGTCGGGTCCACCACAGCCGCGATGGCATCTGTGACCGGGGCCGAACGCGCGGGCTTTCAGATTGGCGTCGATTTTGACGTGGTGGCGAAAGAGGCCATCACCTTTCTGAAACGCTTCCGCAAGGAAATCATCGTCTTGCACGAAGACGTCAACCACGCGGGTGGCTTTTTGGCCCGCGCCGTCATTGCCGCCATCGAACGCCGCAGCCCCGAACAAGGACAGTTCGTAGAAACCCCCACCGAGGCCAATCTGGCCTAGACTTCGCATGAGGACGACATGAAAACCATCAAAGGTCCGGCGCTGTTTCTGGCGCAATTCGCCGGCGACGCGGCCCCGTTCAACAGCCTGGACGCCATAACCAAATGGGCGGCCGGCATCGGCTACAAGGGCGTGCAGATCCCGTCCTGGGACGCGCGGTTCATTGATCTGGACCTTGCCGCCACTTCGCAGACCTATTGCGATGAAATCACTGGAATTGCAGCCAACAACGGCATTGAAATCACCGAACTTTCC
>JBIHZO010000403.1:0-3607 GCA_044231405.1 Cypionkella sp.
AAGGCGGTCCAGCAGTGCCCTTGGAAGAGCCCGACTTGAACTGGCTGGCCGAGGCCGAAAGCCTGCGTAACCGGGCCAGTGCGGCATTGGCGGCTTTGGAAAGCAAGGCCCGAGAGCGGCTTGCGTCGGCGGCTGACCTCGCGCAAGAGCGCGCGGCAGTTTTGGCCGCTCTGGCCAAAGACGTGCGCCAATCCATGCGTAGCGGTCTGGACCACCTGACCGCTGCGGCACAAGATCAGATCGTGGCCGCGCGCGAGGCGGCTTATGCCACGCAACTGAGCGCGCGCAAGGCGACCGGCAAGGCGATTGTGGATCACCCGTTCGCCGCCGCAGGGCTCGCTCTTGCCGTTGGGGCGGCGATTGGCCTGTCCTTGCCGCGCACCCGCACAGAAGACCGCGTGCTGGGGCCGGAGCGGGATCGGCTTTTGGCCGAAGCCCGACGCCTGTTGGCCGAAGAACGTTTGCGGGCCAGCGCCGCGATGGACGCGTTATCATCCGGCCGATAGCCGCCATGCCAAAAACCAGGCCGCTGCCATTTGGCGGCGGCCTTTGGCTTGCCGGCGCATTTTTCAGAGTTCGTTGCTGTCCTTAATTGGGAAATCCAGGGCGACATCAACGGTGTCTACCGTGCTTGCGACATTCAAAGTGCCACCGATCTGCTGGGCAAAACCGCGCACCAGCTGGGTGCCGATCACTGTGGGCGTCGGGTCTGCGTTGCCGTACATCCCTGCAATGGCTGGTCCGGTGATCCGCAACCGCGCGCCGCTTTCGCCCTCATCCGTCAACGACACGTTGATCGTGCCGACCTCCTGCACCGAGTTCGCCGCAATGCTCGCCAGCAGCTCGGTCAGCAACAGCGCCAGCGGCACCGCCTGATCCGGTATCAGATGGATCGCGGCGAAATCGGTGGTGATCTGCGGCTTTTGGCTGGACTGCTTGCCCATCGCGGTGATCTGCCGGATGACGCCATGAAACAGTTGATCCATGCGGACATCCTTTTGCCCGGTGGTCTGATAAAGCCCCATGTGAACCGTTGCCAAACCCATGACCCGGTCATGCAGGTCGTCCAGAATGCCGCGCACCGTGGCCGATTTTTCCTGTCGCATGTGCATGCGCATGATAGAGGCAATCAATTGCAGGCTGTTGCCGGTGCGGTGATGCACTTCGCGCAACAGCACCTCTTTTTGGCGCAGGGCATCTTCCAGCTGCGCCTCGTCTCGCAGGATCGTCGCGGTCATCGCTTCAAACGATTGGCCAAGCGCGCGAATTTCAACTGGGCTTGCGGCAAGATCAAGGTCGATCTGTTTGCGCGATCCGTCCGAGAAAGAGGTCATCGCCGCACCAAGGCGACGCATGTGTCGGGTGACAAGGGTTTCCGACGCCCAAAGCGCCACCGTCATCGCGGCCAACCACATCAACAGCGGAAAGACCAAGGGACCAATGTTCACGCCGAACAGCGTCACTTTCCCATCTGTTGGCCAGATGCCCAGCAGGAACAACCCGTCAGCAATCGGCACCACAGCAAACACATTGTCATGGCCCGAGTTGGACGAGCCAATAAATGTGGTTGCCTCACCGCTGGCCAGATCACGCAGGGGTGTTAGGGCAGGAACTTGCAGAGGCGCTTCGGTCAAAGGCACCGATGCAGTCAGTATGGTGCCCTCGGCGTCAAAGGTCAGCAGGGCCACGGGTGCCTTTCCGCCCGCCAGCGACTCGGTGCCAAATTGCGCGTTGTCGAGGGCAGAGTGTGGCACCGAGACGGAGATCAGCCCGATCCGCGAGCCGACGGCATCAAAAACGGGATGCGAAATCCCCAGAACCGACGTGCCAGACACCGGGCCATCGGGATTCACGACAAAGCTAGGCCTGGCCAGGCTCGCCACTTTGGCAAACAGGGGATGCTCTGAGAAATCATAACTTTTGCCAGTGGAGGCGCAGGTCATGACCCCCGACAGCGGCACATAGGCCACCAGTGAAATCGAGGGCTCTTGCGCACCCACGGTGGCAAGCATGCGACTGCATGTTGCCGGATCATCGACCAGAGGCAGCACCGTCTGGGCCAAAGTTGCCGCGATGGCTTGGGCGGAACGGATCAGGCGTATTTCCGGGGTGGCCGCGCGCACGGTTTCGCCCATCACGGCCAATTGAGCCCGCGCCTCTGTTTCATCCGCAACATTTTGTGACTGAACCAGCCCCAGAACCCCCAATGGCAACATGGCCATCGCGACCAACAGCGCCAGCCGCCCGCCCAGCCTGTCATATATCCAAAACCGCTTTACTATGGGGGGCGGCTTTGGCGTCATGCGACGGGTTCAGCCGATCGGCCAAGTACGGCCTCGGCTGCGGCATCTATGCCCGAAAACATGCCTTCACCCTCGGCCAGACCCAGCAGGTGTGCTAGGCGTTTGCGTGCCCGGCTGGCCCGGCTTTTCACTGTTCCTGGGGCGACGCTCATCATGATGGCGGCCTCCTCGGTGGAAAAGCCCGACGCGCCGACAAGGATCAGTACCTCGCGGTGTTCGTCCGACAACTGATCAAAGGCGCGCAGGAAGTCGGTGTAAGCCAAGCGCCCGTCATGCGCAGGCTTTTCAAAAAGGGTGGCGGCATGCACGCCTTCGGGGTCCGGCACTTCGCGTCGGTGTTTGCGCAGGCTGGAATAGTGGGTGTTGCGCAGGATGGTGAACAGCCAAGCCTGCAAATTGGTGCCGCGCTGAAACTTCTCGATGTTGGCCCAGGCCTTCAGAATGGTGTCTTGCACAAGGTCGTCGGCAGCGGTCATATTGCGGGTCAGACTGATGGCAAAGGCACGCAGGGGGCGCAAATGATCGACAAGTTGGTCGCGTGGGTCAGGGTCTGCGGCGTCAGTCATTTGCCCGCCTCTTTGTCTTTCAGCTGCTGCAACAACAGTTTGAACCGGTCAGGAACCTCTTGCACCAGTGCGGATTGGTAGACACGCTTCAAATTTTCGTCGATCTGCGTCTTGATCGGACCTTTGCCCACGGGCGTGTCACTTGTTGAACCCTGATCATGCATTTCTTCGTTTTCCCGCCCTGCTTATGGAACCAAACGTCCGCGCGCGCGTTTGGTTCCCAAGAAATACGCTAAGGGAGAAAAAAGTATGAGTCTTGAAGCAACTGCAGATCTTTCCGATACCATAGCAATTCACCTGCCCTATCTGCGGCGCTATGCGCGTGCCCTGACCGGCAACCAATCCAGTGGCGATCAGTATGCGGTGGCGGTTCTAGAGGCTGTGTTGGTAGATCCGGCGGTTATTCACGGGGCCTTGGATGCGAAAGTGGCGCTGTTTCAAGTGTTTCATCTGGTCTGGGCCAGTTCTGGCACACCGGTGGGCGAGGCTGACAGCCGTCTTGCCGCCGCCGCCTTGGCCCATATGGCCGACCTGACCCCCAACAGCCGTGAGGCGCTGTTGCTGCACACGATTGAGGGGTTCAGCCACGGACAGATCGGTGCGATCATGGGCGTCAGTGCCGACGAAGCCGCACGGCTGGTGGCACAGGCCATGGATGAAATGGAAAACACGGTCACTGGCCGGGTGATGGTGATCGAGGACGAGGCGATCATTGCCATGGACATCATCGCCATCGTT
>JBIHZO010000404.1:0-3601 GCA_044231405.1 Cypionkella sp.
CGATGATGCTGCGCTTTTGGACACAGCCTACACGATCAACGTGGTGCGGGGTGGTGTGCTGTGGGTGCTGACCTGTGCTTTGGCCTATCCGGTGGCGGTGTTTTACAACGCCCCCGATCTGGCTTGGCTGTTGCCTGCGGCGGGAATCACCTTGTTGATCTCGGGGTTCAATCCGACGCGGATTGATACGGCGAACCGGCATTTGCTGTTGGGGCGGGTCACCGCGCTGGACCTGTGCGCGCAGATCATTGGCAACCTTGCGATCATCGCGCTGGCCTTTGCGCTGCAATCGGTCTGGGCGCTGGTGCTGGGGGCTGTTGTGGGGTCGGCGGCGAAGCTGATCATCATGACCATCTGGCTGCCGGGGCCTGCGAACCGGTTTCGCTGGGACCGCGATGCCGGGCGCGATCTGGTGCATTTCGGCAAGTGGATTTTCCTGTCCACCGCCTGCGGGTTCCTGCTGTCGCAGGGGGATAAAGCGATTTTCGGGGCCTATCTGAGCCTTGAAGAGTTGGGGATTTACAACATCGGCTACTTTTTGGCCTCGTTCCCGGTGCTGCTGGCTGGGGCGGTGGTGGGGCGGATCATGATTCCGCTGTACCGCGACCATCACCCGGCTGCGACGGCTGCGAATTTCGCCAAGATGCGGCGGCTGCGGTTTGGAATTTCGGGCGGGACGCTGCTGCTGCTGGCGGTGCTGGCCTTGGTGGGATTGCCCTTGGTGGCGGTGATGTACGACGTGCGTTATCAGGCGGCAGGGATGATCGTGGTGGCGATTGCCTGCGTGCAGATGCCGGGGGTGATCGGGATGACCTATGACCAGTCGGCGCTGGCGGCAGGGGACAGCCGCAGCTATTTCGCGCTGATGGCGCTGAAGGCCACGGTGCAGACAGTGGCGTTTCTGGTCGGCGTGCGGCTGGCGGGGCTGGAGGGCGCTTTGCTGGCCCAAGGGGCGGCACTGCTGGCGCTGCATCCGGCGATTGTGTTGCTGGCGCGCAAGCATCGGGCTTGGGACGCCCTGCATGACATGGTGTTCTTCGCTTTGGCCTTTGGGTTGGCCGCATTGGCTGTTTGGGCGAACGCAGGCGTGCTGATACCATGATGGGGTCTGGGTCTGGCCCCAATGTTGCGCTAGTCTTGCGCGAAATGCAGCCGAGATAAGTTGGACCTGAAGCTATGAGAATTGAAAAAACCGCGCTGGAGGGCGTTCTGGTGCTGACGCCGCAGCGGTTTGGCGATGAGCGGGGTTGGTTTTGTGAGACGTGGAACGCGCCCCGGCTGGCGGCTGCGGGGGTGGATGTCGCGTTTGTGCAAGACAATCATTCCATGTCGGCCGCCGTGGGCACGCTGCGAGGGCTGCACTACCAACGCCCGCCGCATGCGCAGGACAAGCTGGTGCGCTGCACGCGCGGGCTGGTCCTTGATGTGGCGGTGGATTTCCGGGCGGGGTCGCCGACGTTTGGGAAATGGGTCGGGGTGGAATTGTCGCCTGAAAACGGCAAGCAATTTCTGGTACCCAAAGGGTTCCTGCATGGTTTTGTGACCCGCGCGCCGGATACCGAGGTGCAGTATAAATGCAGTGATGTCTATGCTCCGGACTCTGACGGCGGTGTGCGTTGGGATGATCCTGCGATCGGGATTGAGTGGGGGGTCAAGGCCCCGGTTTTGTCGGGCAAGGACGCGGTGGCACCTTTGCTGGCCGATGTGGTTTCGCCGTTTCAGTGGGGTGCGATGTGAAGATTTTGGTGACGGGCGGGGCGGGGTTCATCGGCTCTGCCGTGGTGCGGCTGGCGGTGGCGCGCGGGCATGAGGTGGTGAACCTTGACGCGCTGACCTATGCGGCCTGCCTTGAGAATGTGGCAAGTGTCGCGGGATCGCAGTTGTATGCGTTCGAACAGGCCGATATCCGCGACCCTGCGGCGCTGGACCGGATTTTTGCGCTGCATCGCCCGGATGCGGTGATGCATCTGGCGGCGGAATCCCATGTGGACCGCAGCATTGACGGACCGGGCGATTTCATCCTGACCAACATCAACGGCACCTACAACATGCTGGAGGCGGCGCGGGCCTATTGGGTGGGTGCGGGGCGGCCCGGTGGGTTCCGGTTCCACCACATCAGCACCGATGAGGTGTTCGGATCGCTGGGGGCGACGGGGCAGTTCACCGAGGAAACCCCCTATGATCCGCGCAGCCCCTATTCGGCCAGCAAGGCGGCCAGTGACCATCTGGTGCGGGCTTGGGCGGAAACCTATGGCTTGCCAGTGGTGCTGACCAATTGTTCCAACAATTACGGGCCGTTCCACTTTCCCGAAAAGCTGGTGCCGGTGGTGATTTTGAACGCCTTGGCAGGCAGGCCCATTCCGGTTTACGGCGCGGGCCAGAACGTGCGCGACTGGCTTTATGTCGAGGATCACGCCGACGCGCTGCTGCTGGTGCTGCAAAAGGGCGCGCTTGGGCGCAGCTACAACATCGGCGGCGAGAACGAGCGGCGCAACATTGATCTGGTGCGCACCATCTGCGCCGTACTGGACGTCAAGAGGCCCAAAGCCACGCTTTATGCCGAGCAGATCAGCTTTGTGACGGATCGGCCCGGCCATGATGCGCGCTATGCCATTGATCCCACGCGCATTCGCGATGAACTGGGCTGGCGGCCAAGCGTGACGGTGGAGGAGGGGCTGGAGTTGACGGTGCAGTGGTATCTGGACAACGAGGCCTGGTGGCAGCCATTGCAAGCGCGAAGCGGTGTGGGTGTCAGGTTGGGCAAGGCATGAAAGCGCTGGTTTTTGGTCAGACCGGGCAAGTGGCGCAGGAACTGGCGCGGCGGATGCCTGCGGGCGTGACAGCCGATTTTCTGGGGCGCGGGCAGGCCGATTTGGCCGACCCGGACGCTTGTGCGGCGGCGGTGATGGCGGCGGATGCCGATGTGGTGATCAACGCGGCGGCCTGGACGGCGGTGGACAAGGCCGAGACGGAAGAGGCGGCGGCGCTGGTGGTGAACGGGGTGGCCCCCGGCGCGATGGCGCGTGCCTGTGCGCGCCGGGGGCTGCCGTTTGTGCAGATTTCGACCGATTATGTCTTTGACGGCGCGGGGGATCAGCCGTTTGGCGTGGATCATCCGGTGGCGCCTTTGGGGGCCTATGGGCGCAGCAAACTGGCAGGCGAACGCGCGGTGCAGGCGGCGGGCGGGCGGTTTGTGATCTTGCGCACGTCCTGGGTGGTGTCGGCGCATGGCGGCAATTTCGTCAAGACAATGCTGCGGCTGGGAGCGGAACGCGACAGTCTGAAGGTGGTCGCAGATCAGATCGGCGGGCCGACCCCGGCGGCGGATATCGCGGATGCGGTCTGGGCAGTGGCGGCAGGGTTGCTGGGTGGTCTGCCGGGCGGCGTGCAGCATTTCGCCGGTGCGCCAGATGCAAGTTGGGCCGGGTTCGCGCGAGAAATCATGGCGCGGGCAGGGTTGGCCTGTGTGATCAACGATATTCCCAGCGCGGCCTATCCGACGCCTGCCAAGCGGCCACTGAACTCGCGGCTTGATTGCAGCGGTTTGGCGGCGTTTGGCGTGGTGCGCCCGGATTGGCGGCTGGGGTTGGACAGTATTTTG
>JBIHZO010000405.1:0-3597 GCA_044231405.1 Cypionkella sp.
CGGCATCCGCAACGCCCATGTGAACCAGCCCATTGAGGTCCCGTCGGTCCGGCCCGAATTCGCGCGCTGGCTGGGGATGCCAGATCTGCGGCCTGATCTGGTCATCCGGTTTGGACGCGCCCCTGCGATGCCGATGCCGTTGCGGCGCCCGGTCAGCGCGGTGCTGACATGAGCCGCGAGGTCGACGCAGTCTCCCCGGCACGGTTGACGCGGCTGACGGAAATCGGGGCGGGGCTCTGGATCGCTTGGGGCTACGCAAGCTTGCCGATCGGTTTCATCGTGCTGGCCGTGGGGCTGACGCGTCAGGGAGCCGTGCCGAAGTGGCAAGGCATCTGCATGGTCGCCGGGCTGCTTTTCTTGCTGAACCCTGACATCGAGATCATCAACTCGGCAAGGGCGCTGCTGATGTGTCTCGGCTTCATTCCGTGGGGGGGCGTATGGCCACATCTTGCAGATGAACCGCCTGATCTTCAAGACACCGCCGCAAGGCCTGCGTGAGGGGACCGGAATG
The DNA here is from genome assembly GCA_044231405.1 of Cypionkella sp. Taxonomy (GTDB): domain Bacteria; phylum Pseudomonadota; class Alphaproteobacteria; order Rhodobacterales; family Rhodobacteraceae; genus Cypionkella. Next base: position 512 of record JBIHZO010000405.1, read on the forward strand.
ACGACGCGACGCAGCCTTCTGCTAAGTCTGGGTGGTCTGGCGCTTGCCGGGGGCGCTTATGCTGCGGGCGCGTTCCGCGAAATGCGCAGGCAGGCTGAGCTTCGGCTTTTCGGGCAAGGCAGCCTGATCGACACGCGCGCCGGGGCGCTTGAATATGCTGTAGCCGGGAAGGGCCCGCCCCTGATGATGATCCACGGCACCGGCGGCGGGTTCGATCAGGGTCTGCTTTTTGCCACCAGGCTGCGTCAGCAGGGATTCCGGATCATCGCGCCGTCGCGCTTTGGCTATCTGGGCAGCGCCTTTCCCGACGACGCCTCGCCCGCGCATCAGGCCGATACGCTGGTTGACCTGCTGGACCATCTGAGCATCGACCGCCTGCCGGTTCTGGGCGGCTCGGCAGGGGCGCTCACGGCGGCCGAGTTCGCCCTGCGCCATCCCGACAGATGCTCGCAGCTTGCGTTGCTGGTCCCGGCCGGGAACCTGACCAACCGCGACCCGGTCGTCTTCACAGGGCTGCAACGCCTTGCGGTCGATGCCGTGCTTGGGTCGGATTTCTGGTTCTGGTCTCTGGTGCGTCTGACCCCCGAACAGATGATCCGCACCCTGCTCGCGACCGATCCCGCCTTGCTGGACGCGGTGCCAGAGGCAGAACGTCAGCGCGCCATGACGATCCTGAGCCAGATCTTGCCGATCAGTCGCAAGGGAAATGGGCTGCGGACCGACGCCTTCTGGGCCGGAACTCCGTCGGCCACCGCCTTCGACCGGATCGCCGTGCCGACGCTGATCCTGTCCTGTGAGGACGATCTTTTCGGCACAGCCGCGACGGCGCGGCTCATGGCCGAGCGCATCCCGAATGCCCAGATCACCATCTACCCGACCGGCGGGCACATCTGGCTGGGGCACGATGCGGACGTTGCGGATCGGATCGCGGGCTTTGTCCGCGGTACGGCGGTCGGTTCAGACGAAAACCAATGAGGAGGTTGATCATGATATGGGCCTTGGCCGCTGTTTCTGTTCTGGCTGTTGGCGTTGGCCTGCTGGTGTGGACCACCAGTCTGCCGAGGGCCTTTGACGCCCGCCGGTCCGAGGCAATCGCCATCCCCCGCGAAGAGCCCCGCCTGCTGACCGAGGCCGACATCGCCCATCTGCCGCCCCCTGTCCGCCGCTACATCGCCCTGACGGGGTCAATCGGGCGGCCGGTGGTCACCGAGATCACGCTGCGGTTCGATGCGAACATGTTCGATGGGCCCGGCGCGCCAGGCATGACCGGGCCTGTGGTCCAGTACGAACGCTTCGATCTTCCCCGTCGGCTGTTTCTGATGACGACACGGATGAAGGGTCTGCCCGTGGCCGTGCTGCATGACTTTAACAGTGACCAGGCGACGATGCGGGTGCGTCTGGCCGGGCTTTTCAATGTTGTCGATCTTGGCGGGCCAGAGCTCACCCGGACCGAGACGGTGACGATCCTGAACGACCTGTGCTTCTTTGCGCCCTCGCGCATGATCGACCCGGCGCTGACCTGGACCCCTGTGGACGACACCCGCGCGAAGGTGGCCTTCACCCTCGGTCCCAACAGCGTCATGGCCGAGTTGATCTTCAATGACGCAGGGGAGCTTGCCGACTTCGTTTCCGATGACCGGGGCGCGCTGCAGAAGGATGGCACCCTACACATTCAGCGCTGGACGACGCCGATGGCGACCTACCGCAATTTCGGCGGCTGGCGCGTGGCCAGCGAAGGCGCCGCCATATGGCACCCGCCCGAGGGGGCCTTCACCTATGGCCGAATGCGCCTGACTTACTTTGAAGCGCGTTGATGCGGCGAGGAACGGTTTCCTCAACAAAATCGACTAGAACGGCGATGCCAGGCGCAGTGCTCGATGTGACGAATGAGGGCAGCACAATTGACCGGGGTTTTGCCACGTTTGCCGGGCGTCGCGGCGACAATCGGCGAGGTGACGGGAGAATCTGTCAGATCACTGGAGAGAGGCTCGTTGCCCAAGACGAAAGACCTCGGTCCTGCAGGGAATGGCGACAGCAACCTCTTAGCCCGGCTGCAACGGCATCTGCCGTGATCGACACAGGTCCGCAGCTTCAATGCCCTGCGTGGTCATCTCATCCGGCAAATCGTGATGCCGGACGAGTGCCGCGGTGGCCCGGCCCAGCGTTGGTGCCATCATGATCCCGTAGCCGCCCTGCGCCGCAAGCCAGAAGAAGTCCGGCACGGCATCATCAAAACCGACGACGGGGTTGTCGTCTGGCACAAACGAGCGCAGGCCCGCCCAGCTGTGGCCGATGCGCCGGACTGTCAGCTTGGTTTCGCGCTGGAGCCAGTCAGCGAGCAGGGCAATCTCCCACTCGTCTGGCCGGATGTCCTGCGCCTCAACCGGGGCCTGATCGCCAAGCGAGGCCATGACACGGCCGCCGTCCGGTTTGAAATAGGCATCTGTCGCGGTGAAATCGACAGTCGGCATCGCTTGAGGATCAAGGCTGGGCAGGCCATCCACGATCATCGCGGTGCGGCGTTTCGGGACCAGTCCAATGGGTCGCACCCCAGCCAGGGCGGCCACGTGGTCGGCCCAGGCGCCAGCCGCGTTGACGATGATGCGGGCCTGAAACTGCGCGTCCGATGTGCGCGCGGTCCAAAGGCCGCCCTGACGGTCCAGCGCGCTGATCCTCTGGCCGCAGATCAGCGTTCCCCCCCGCTGTTTCAAGAGACGCAGATAGCCCTGATGCAGAGCCGCGACCTCGATGTCGGCGACCCCCGGCTCATGCACCGCGGCCCCGACCCGTTCGGGGCGCAGGATCGGGGCCAGCCGCAGCGCGGTCGCGACGTCGATGGGGTGCACCTCCCGGCCGGGCGCAGAGAGCGCCAGCAGATCCTGCAGCAGATGTTCCTGTCCGGGTTCCGCTATGGTCAAGCCGCCGCGCGGCGAAAGCAGCGGATGATCGCTGAACCCGGTGGGGGGCTTGGCAAAGAAAGCCGCACCGGCGCGGTTGATCGCCTGCACCAGCGGTGTGCCCTGGTGCGGGGTGAACAGGGCCGCCGACCGCCCGGTGGCGTGGTAGCCGGGGGTCGCCTCGGCTTC
>JBIHZO010000056.1:0-11727 GCA_044231405.1 Cypionkella sp.
CGAGATTGCGGTGGTGATCGGCAAGGGCGGGCGGCGGATTGCGGAAGATGAGGCGCTGGGCCACATCGCGGCCCTGACCCTGTGCAATGAGGGCACGCTGCGCGATTGGGTGCGACATGCCAAATTCAACGTCACGCAGGGCAAGAACTGGGATGGCTCGGGTGCGATGGGGCCATGGCTGGTGCCGTTTGCGGATGCGGGCCAGATTGTGGATGTGGGACTGCAAGTCTTGGTCAATGGCGAGCTGCGGCAGTCGGATCGCACGGGGCGGATGCTGTTTTCGGTAGCGCGGCAGATTGCCTATATCTCGACCTTCACCACTTTGGTGCCTGGCGATATCATTGTGACCGGGACCCCCACGGGCGCGGGGGCGCGGTTTGATCCGCCGCGGTGGTTGGTGCCGGGCGACGTGGTGGAGGTGTCGGCCGAGGGCCTCGGGACCCTGCGCAACGGGGTGGTGGACGCATGACACCGGAACAGATTGAGGCAGCGGCGCGGGCGCTTTTGGGGGCCGAGGGCAGCGGCGCGCAGATCGGGTTGCTGAGTTTGGCGCATCCGGGGATGACATTGGACGCAGCCTATGCGGTGCAGGCGGCTGTGGTGGCGTTGAAGCGGGCGCGGGGGCGGCATCGGATTGGCTGGAAGATCGGGCTGACCAGCCGCGCGATGCAGCAGGCTTTGGGCATCACCACGCCGGATTCGGGGGTGTTGCTGGATGACATGCTGTTTGCCGATGGCGCTGTGGTGCCGGCGTGTCGGTTCATTCAGCCGCGGGTGGAGGCGGAGATTGCCTTTGTGATGAAGGCGGATCTGGCCGGGGCCGGGGTGACGCGGGCCGATGTGGTGGCGGCGACAGAGCATGTTTTGCCCAGTCTGGAGATTCTGGACACGCGGATTTTGCGGGCGGACCCGGCCACGGGGCGGGCGCGGATCATCGTGGACACGGTGGCGGACAATGCGGCCAATGCGGGGGTAGTGCTGGGTCAGCAGCGGCATCTGGTGGCTGCGGTTGATCTGCGCTGGGTCGGGGCGATTGTGAAGCGCGACGGCGTGGTGGAGGAAACCGGGCTTGGCGCCGGGGTTCTGGATGATCCGGTGACCGGGATTGTCTGGCTGGTGCATCGGTTGGCGCAGCATGGGCTGGGGATTTCGGCGGGCGACGTGGTGTTGTCGGGGTCGTTCATCCGGCCGATCGAGGCCCCGCCCGGCAGTCGGTTCGAGGCGGATTTTGGCGACTTTGGCTCGGTGTCGGTGGGGTTCGACTGACGCGGTCTGGGGCGGCTAAAGCGCGGTCAGCACATCGTCCAGCACTTGCAGCAACAAATCGGCCTCGGGGATGCCAAAGGGCATCGGCTTGCCCATGGTCACGATCTCGGGTGCAAATCTGGCGCGTTGGTGGCCCCAGAAATGGCTGCCAAGGCGGCCAAAACCGGGCTGCACCTCATCCGCAATGATGACGCCGCCATGGTTGCGGACGGCGGCGATGGCCCCGTCGAGGAAACCGGGCGGCAGGTTGGGGAAGCCCTCGTTCACGAAGAAAGGGCACAGGATCATCCCGGAAACGCCGTGGCCGGAGGCGGTCAGGGATCGGCAGGCGTTTTCAACCGCTTGCGTGAAGGCATCGGGGGCCAAGGGGCGATAGCTGTCGGGGGCCGGGACGTGGCGGACACGGCCACCGAAACCGCCGATGGGCGGCATGGTCGTGGACAACTGCGACACTGCGGCGGTGTTGCCGTGATAGGTGTGGTCGGTGGCGATGGTCCCGGTTCTGCCAGTGGCGGCCTGTGCCATGCGCAGGGCGAGGTCATTCGCCTCTGACCCGGTACAGACCATGATCGCAGAGGTAATTTGCGGTCCGAACGTGGCGGTCAGGCGCTCGACATAGTCCAGAATGCCTTCGTGCAAGTAGCGCGTGTGGGTGTTCAGCAGGCTGGCCTGCGCTGTGATGGCTGCGACCACCGCCGGATGACAATGGCCAACATGCGGGACATTGTTGTAACAATCCAGATACTTGCGGCCATCCGCATCCCAAACCCAAGTGCCAAGGCCCCGCACCAGATGCACAGGATGATCGTAGAAAAGCCGCACATTGGGCCCCAAAAGCCGGGTGCGACGGTCTTGCAGGGAGATACGCGTCTTGGGAACCTCCTTACGACAGGGTGAGGTATATTCCTAAACAAGGCAAGCAATCGGATGCATTGATCCGGTAGGGTTTTGCGAACGTATAAGAAGAAAATAGAGGTGATTGGCATGGGCAACACGATAAAAGCGGGGGCTTTGACGATGGTTTTGACGGCAGGCGCGGCAGGGGCGGCCAGCGATGCGCCAGTCTTTCAGTTTCCGTCCATCGATGGCGGCACCTATGACACCGCGCAGTGGCGCGGGCTGCCGGTTCTGGTGGTCAACACCGCTTCGATGTGCGGATTTACTCCGCAATATGAAGGGCTTCAGGCTCTGTCCGATGCCTACAAGGGCAGGGCGGTTGTGCTGGCGGTGCCCTCGGATGATTTCAATCAGGAACTTGCGTCGGACGCGGAAGTCAAAGAGTTTTGCGAGTTGAACTATGGGCTCGATCTGCCGATGACGACGATCGAGCATGTGGCCAAAGGCGCCGTGCATCCGATGTTTGGCTGGCTGCGCGACACTCAGGGCTTTGTGCCGGACTGGAATTTCAACAAGGTGCTGATCGGCGCGGATGGGGCCTATCTGGGCGCTTGGGGGTCGGGCACCAAGCCGATGTCCGGGGCGATCACCGGCGCGATTGATGCCGCGATTTCGGCGCAGTAACGGCGGATATGGTCTGAAATCTAAGCCAAAAGGCGTGGTCGGACGGACATCGTGGTGGGAGCTGCGGCAAGCTTGATGAAGATTTGGGGGCAAGCCGGGGGCGGACGGATGGCAATCGCGCGCTGATGAGCGCGCGGTTGCTGGGGCGCATCGCGTCTTGCGGGCTTGATCCTGACACGGGGTTTGACGACTGGATGGCGAAACATCACGGTCTGCCTATGGCCGCACTCCGTCGCATTCGGCATGGGATTTCGGCTGATTTCCAGACGTTGAAATCCATGGTGTGCGTGTTGAAATCTGGCTGAATGATTGCGCTGCGGCGCGGTTTGAGCCGGGCGCTCATGCCGGTCCGGCAATGGGGTTAGCCACTGAGGACGGCGATGGTCTGCCTGAAGAGGATGCGTTGCAGGTGATCGTTGATCGCGGCCCCATTCTGTTGCGGGCACGAGAGGGGCATGCGCCCAACTCGGCCAAGACCGAGGGCGGCGTGCGGGTGTTTTGCCCGAGCTCCTAGGATTTCAACCCCAACAAAGATCCTTTGGTGGCGCAGGTCGCCCGGTCTGATCCGGCGATTGTTGCCGCATCTGGGGTGGCTGTGGCGGGCTTCCTGGCCGAAGCCTTGCCGCCAACGCCGGTGATGCCGCCCTTGCCGCAACCTGAATGGGACTTGCGCATTTTTTTCGGCTGCGCGTTTGATTGATGTGATCGCGATGGGCAGCCGATGGTACGGCGCGGACATTCTTACCAGATGTGAGCAGTAGAATCGCGGGTCGGCATGATTGGCGGACAATGGCAGATGTTATTGTGATACAAGTGAAGCCGATGGTTCTTGCTCAGGAGGATATCTGATGCCCCCCGCTGCCCGCATGGGTGACATGCATGTCTGCCCGATGGTTATTCCGGGAACACCACCCATTCCGCATATCGGCGGGCCGATCATGGCCGGATCGACCAATGTCATAATCGGCTTTATTCCTGCGGCGCGTCTTCAGGATGCTTGTCTGTGCCCGCCAGTCGGGCCCAGCGATCCGATCGTCAAAGGGTCGATGACGGTGTTTATCAACAATATGCCCGCCGCTCGTATGGGCGACAGCACGGCGCATGGGGGCACGATTGTGGCCGGGTTGCCGACGGTGATCATCGGCGGTTGACCGGCCTTTGGCCCGTCCAGTCCCCGCGTGCTTCCCCCCGACATCGAAAATGACCCCCATAAAGCGATTGCAGCCTTGGTTTGGCGCAATCGCGGACTGGTGGGGGCCGATGGCGGCGGGGTTTTGCAGTATCCTTGAGGGGCGGCGGCGCTTGAGACGCAGGTCCCTGCAAGGGCGCAAGCTGGGTTAGACTGACCCCACTGCGCGGCTGTTACGAAAGCTTCGCGCAACCGATTTCTGTCTGTCACACAGCTTCGCTAATCCCCCGGCAACACCAGTGCAGGGGATGCAGCAATGTTGCAGGTTAAAGACGTGACACGGATGTTTGGCCAGAAGGCTGCCGTGGATCACATAAGCTTTACCGTGGATGGCCCGGCCTTTGTTGGTATCATTGGCCGTTCCGGCGCAGGCAAATCGACGTTTCTGCGCATGATGAACCGGCTAACGGATGCGTCTTCGGGTCAGATCGTGGTGGACGGCCAAAACGTGCTGGCGCTGAAGGGCGCGCAGGCCCGGGTGTGGCAAAGCCAGTGTGCGATGATTTTCCAGCAGTTCAATCTGGTGCCTCGGATGGACGTGGCGTCCAATGTGCTGCACGGCATTCTGAACCGTCGCGGTACTTTGCAGACCATGTTCAACATCTGGCCGCGCGCTGACATTCTGCGGGCTCTGGAAATCCTAGACCGTCTGGGCATCTCTGAACAGGCCCCGAAACGCGCCGAGGCCTTGTCAGGTGGCCAGCAGCAGCGCGTGGCGATTGCACGGGCGTTGATGCAGGACCCCAAGGTCATTCTGGCCGATGAACCCATCGCCAGCCTTGATCCGATGAACGCGCAGGTGGTCATGGACACGCTGAAAAAGATCAATGTCGAGGATGGCCGCATGGTCATCGCCAACCTGCACACGCTGGACACCGCGCGGCGCTATTGTGACCGGGTGATTGGAATGCGCGACGGGCGCATCGTCTTTGACGGCACCCCGGATCAACTTTCCACCGGCGTGGCACGCGACATCTACGGTGCCGATGACAGCTTCAATGAGGCTGCGACCTCGACCACCATTTCCCCGGATTCAGCCCCCGACCGCGCCTATGCGGACCTGATGCTGAGCTGACTTTACCCGGCCCCAACCGGGGCCTAACCCACGGAGACTGCGATGAAATCTGTTATTCTGGCCCTGGTTGCCACCACCGCGCTAACCGGCGTTGCCACCGCGCAAGACGCGATCACCGAATTCAACATCGGCATCCTGGGCGGCGAGAACGCTCAAGACCGCCTGACCTCGACCGAGTGCCTGCGCGCCGCTGTGGAAAAAGAGCTGGGTGTTCCGGTCAAGCTGTTCACCCCGGCAGACTATGACGGTGTTATTCAGGGCCTGTTGGGCGGCACCATCGACTACGCATGGTTGGGTGCCTCGGCCTATGCCAAGACCTATCTGACCAACCCGGACGCTGTCGACGTGATGCTGACCAAGCAGAACCTTGACGGCACCACCGGCTATTACTCGATCGGTTTTGCCCGCAAAGACGCCGGCATCGCCAGCATGGACGACGCCAAGGGCAAGACCTTTGCCTTTGCCGACCCGAACTCGACCTCTGGCTATCTGGTCCCCGGTGCCGAGTTGACCGAGAAATACGGCAAGCTGGAAGAGTATTTCAGCGAAGTGAAAATGTCGGGCGGTCATGAGCAGACCATCGTCGGCGTTCACAACGGCGACTTCGCCGCCGGCGTGTCCTGGGCTGATGGCTTGGGCAACTGGGAAGATGGTTTCACTTCGGGCGCGTTCCGCAAGGCAGCCGATGCGGGTCTGGTCGACATGAACAACATGGTCGAAATCTGGCGCTCCAAACTGATCCCCGAAGGCCCGTTGGTGGTGCGTCGCGCCCTGCCGCAGGACGTCAAGGACAAGGTCTATGCCATGATGGACACAATGTGGGCAACCGACGCGGCCTGCGCCTACAATGTGGCAGCGGGCGATGCCAAAGACTTCGTTCCGGTCAAGCACGATGACTATCTGGGCATCATCGCTGCGCGCAAATTGCAAGAAGGTATGTAATTTCAGCACCTTATGCCGGGCTGCCCCTTTGGGTGGCCCGGCTTTTTCTTGACTGGACAGGAGCCGTTGCCGCCATGGTCGATATTGCCTTCGGGCCGGAACCGGGGCAGCGTCCCGATCTGGCAAACCCCAAATCCGCCTATCTTGAGATGGTGCGCCGCAAGCGCATGTATGGTGGGATTCTGCTGGCGCTGTTTGTCGGGTTGATGGCCTCGGGCTGGGTTCTGGCCGACCATCGCAACGCGGGCGGCTTCTGGAATGGCCTGCCGCAGATCGACGATTTCGCCGGTGAGGTTTTGTCCGAGGCCTGGACCAACCGGGCCAACCTGCCGGGGCTGTTTCTGCAATTCCTGCCATCGCTGATTGAGACGCTGAACATCGCGGCGGTGTCCACGCTGCTGGGTGCGCTGTTGGCGATGTCGCTGGCATTGTTGGCCACCCGCGGGCTGGCGCGGTGGCCGCGGCTGATCCCGCTGTTCCGCCGCAGCATGGACGGCTTTCGCGCCATCCCGGAAATCGTGATTGCTTTGATGCTGATCTACATTTTGGGCGGTGGCCCGGTGCCTGCGGTGATCGCGATCGCGCTGCACACCAGCGGCGCTTTGGGCAAGCTGTTTTCCGAGGTGGCCGAAAACGCCGATCTGAAGCCGGTCGAAGGTTTGGCCTCGGTTGGCGCCAGTTGGAGCCAGCGCATGTGGCTGGGCGTGATCCCGCAGGTGGCGCCAAACTGGCTGTCTTATGCGCTGATGCGGTTTGAAATCAACGTGCGGGCCAGCGCCATTCTTGGCTTTGTCGGTGAAGGTGGCATTGGTCACGATCTGAAGATCGCGATGCAATGGGGGCAGGGGCGCTATGACAAGGTGGTGGCGATCTTCCTGCTGCTGTTCCTGACGATCTTTGTGATCGACCGGCTGTCCGACCATTTCCGCAACCGTCTTGTGAAGGGGCGTTAAGATGACCACTGCCGAAATGCACCCCTCGCTGGTTGATGAGATCACGGCGCGGTTTGACCGCAAGCGGCGTCTGGCTTTTGCCGTGCCGTTGCTGATCCTGGCCTATCTGACCTATGCGTTCTTTGCCTTTGATCTGCCTGGCCTTGCGGCGCGGGCGCGATTGGACAACGCAGTCATCCTGCTGTCGGACTTCTGGTCGCACAAAACCCATGTCAGCCGCGACAACCGGTCTGGCGATGTGGTGGTGGCGATCGAGGGGGAGAACAAGGGCACCTATCCCGAAGGCATGTTGCCCGATTGGGTGACGCGTGACGGGGATGTCACGCTTGTCGATCTGGGCGGCGGTCATCTGGTGACCTATGATGCGGCGGGCGCACGCTATGTTGTGCCGGGCTATGGCACCATTGATATTGCGCCGCTGGATGGCAAGCTGGTGCTGACCGCGCCGCAGCCTTTGCCGTCATGGATCAACGCGTCCGATACCAAGGTGTCGGTGACAACCGATGCCGGGCGGTTCAACTATTCACGCTCCAAGGTCGATACGTTCAAGTATGAGGCGGGATGGGAGTTGTTCTTCTTCACCCTCGACAGCCCGCTTTACGGCAAGGGGCCGCTGGAACTGGCGGCGCTGGTGCTGACCGGCGACCGCATTGACCCTGCGCGCAGCAATCTGGCGCTGATGGTGTCAGAGGTCTGGACCAACAAGATGTGGCGGCACGGCGATGTGGTCTGGGCGCTGTTTGAAACCGTGTTGATGGCGTTTCTGGGCACGATGGGGGCGGCGATCATCGCGCTGCCCTTGGGCTTTGCGGCGGCCAGCAATTTCATGCCGTTCCGCGCCATCCGGTTCGCCTTTCGCCGGGTGTTCGACTTCATCCGTGGGGTCGACGGGCTGATCTGGACCATCATCCTGAGCCGCGCCTTTGGGCCGGGGCCGATGACCGGGGCCTTGGCGATCTTGATCACCGACACCGGGTCTTTTGGCAAGATGTTCTCCGAAGCGTTGGAGAACATTGACGAAAAGCAGGTTGAGGGCATTCAGTCCACCGGGGCCAATGCAATGCAGCGCGCGCGGTTTGGGGTGATCCCTCAGGTGACGCCGGTGCTTCTGTCGCAGGTGCTTTACTATCTGGAATCCAACACCCGCAGTGCCACGGTGATCGGGGCGATTGTCGGTGGCGGCATCGGTTTGCTGCTGACCCAAGCCATTCAAACCCAGAAGGACTGGGAAGAGGTGGCCTATTACATGGTGCTGATCGTGTTGATGGTGATGGCGATGGACAGCCTGTCGGGCTGGCTGCGTCGTCGTCTGATCAAGGGGTAGAGAGATGACAAAATTATCGGCCACCGCGCCATTGATCCATGACGGTTGCCAGATCGTCGCCAGCCAGTTCGGCGGCTGGTGCGAGGTGGGGCAGGGGTCGCGGGTGATCCATTCGACCTTTGAAGATTACGCCTATTGCGACCGCTTGTCAGACATCGCCAACACCACGGTGGGCAAGTTTGCCAATATCGCGGCAATGACGCGGATCGGCCCCACCGATCATCCGATGGATCACGCAAGCCTGCATCATTTCCTGTATCGCTCGGCCTATTACTGGGACGATGCCGCCGATGATGCCGCGTTCTTTGAGCGGCGGGCCGCTCGCCGGACTGTGATCGGGCCGGACACATGGATCGGCCATGGGGCGATCATCAAGCCGGATGTGACCATCGGCGCGGGGGCTGTCGTGGCCTCGGGCGCGGTGGTGACCAAGGATGTGCCGCCCTATATGATCGTGGCCGGGGTTCCGGGCACACCGCTGCGGGCGCGGTTTTCGCCGCAGATCGCCGATCGTCTGATGGCGTTGGCGTGGTGGGACTGGCCGCATGAGGTGCTGCGGCTGGCGTTGATGGATTTTCGCGCCCTGAAGGCCGAGGCGTTTTTGGAGAAGTATTCCGGATGACCGGTCAGGGGTTCAGCGTCGCCATGGCGCGGCGGGCCAATCCGCCCGACAGATGCGCCAGCCGCCCGGCGCTGAGGGTCATTTCAACCGCCCGAGTGTCAGGGTTGACCGCAATCAGATCGGCCCGTGCGCCCATGCCCAGATGGCCACGGTCGGTCAGCCCGGCAATGCGGGCCGGCTGGGCCGAGATCATGCCCCATGCGGCGGGCAGATCGCAAACCCGGTCATCGACCAGATGCCAGGCCGCCTGCGCCAGCGCGGGGTAATAGTAATCCGACACCAGCGCATCGCACAGTCCGGCCTCGATCAGCGTTTGCGCGGCAATGTTGCCCGACTGGCTGCCAAGGCGCACCACGTTCGGTGCGCCCATCAACACGGGCTCTGACGCCGCCCGCGCGGCTATGGCGGCAGCAACGGTGGTGGGGAATTCGCAGATGTCGGCCCCGATGCCGCGATAAAACGCGCGGGTGTCGGCGGTGGCATCGTCATGTGACCCCATCCGCACGCCTGCCAGCGCCAAGGCCGCCGCCATCTGGGTCAGTGCCGCGGGAACCACTGGGTCTTGCGCCTGTGCGGCGTGAACAATCGCCAGCATTTCTACATGGGTGCGCTTGGTCTGCGCCGCCCATTGCGCAAAGCGGTCGGGCTGGTTCTGGGCCATCTCCAGGGCCTCGGGCAGGTGATTGTTGAACACCACATAATCGACGCCGTACCGCGCCACTGCGGCCAGCACCGCGCCATGATCCTCGGTGACATGGGTTTCAAGGCGGATCTGCACGCGAATGTCGGCCAGCAGATCGGGCTGTGCGGCCTTTAGTGCCGCCAGCAGATCACAGGTGGCACGGCCAGACCGAAAACCACCCTCCCAGCTCCAGCTTTGGGCGAACCAAGCCGTCGTGATGCCGTTCACCGCCAGTTCGGACGCGGCCGAGGCCAAGGCGCGGCGCTTGTCAAAGGGCGCACTGGGGCGCGGGGTCAGGTGGCGTTCAAAGCCGTCGCCATGCAGGTCGATGATGCCGGGCAGCAGCAGATAGCCCGAGAGGTTCAACTCGGGTGCCGGGCCATCGCTGATGCGGCCCTCGGCCACCGTGATGGCATGATCGGCGATTTGCCCCTCGAACAGGGCGCGCGCGCCGGTCAGGCGCAGGGGGGCAAGTTGGGGCATGGATCTTCCTTTGACACCGCAGGTAGCGCCGCTTCATGACCGTGATGTGACACGGCAGCCGCATCCTGCACCGTCAGCGCCACGCGGTCGCCGGCAAACCATGTGGTGCCATATTCCACCGGCAGGCCCGCCGGATCGACATTCACCGCCGTGGTGCGCATCAGGGCCGCACCCTCGGGCAGACGCAGCGCCAACGCCAGCAGGGCTGTGGCCAGCTTGGCGGTGATGCGGGTTTCGGCGCGCAGAAAATCGGGCAAGCCGCAGGCCGCCAGTGCTGCGCTGACCGACACTTGTGTCTGCATCTGCACCAGAAGCCCGGGAAACCGTGCGGCGGGAAAGACCGAGCGAAAGGTTGCCAAGGGTTCGTCATCGGCCAGTGACACGCCTTCGATCACATGCACCGGCGCGCCCATGGCCAGGCGCAGCGCCTGCGCTTCGGCCCCGGTGGCGGGGCGGGTTTCCAACCGTGTGATGCGGCGCGAAGGGGTGCGGCCCGAGTCGGTGATGTTTTGATGAAAGCGCACGCGGCGGCCCAAGGGGTAAGCCGTCGGGCGGCTGGCCACAAACACCCCCGCGCCGCGCCGTGCATGCACCATGCCGGCATCGGCCAGCGCCGCCATGGCATGGCGCACGGTGTGGCGATTGACACCAAAGCGCAGGGACAGGTCCGCCTCGGTCGGCAGCTTGTCGCCGGGGCGGTAAAGGCCCTGGGAAATCTCGGTCTGAAGGGTGTCGGCGATCGAACGCCAGATCGGAGTGCGGGACATTGTTACAGAAACTTCACGTGCAAGGGGCGGGGGGTTCGGCTAGAACTTGTCTAGTTGTATACTGAACTAGACAAGTAGGCAAGATGTTGGGATCCCGATGACAACTGCTTTGGACACTGCCGCCCGTCAGGGCTGGATGGGGCTTTTGGCCCGGGCCAAACCGGAAAGGCTGGCCGCTTTGTTCCCCGATCTGCCCAGCCATGCGCTGTTGCGTCCGCCAGAGGTGGGGGCGGTGATGGTGCAGGGTCGGATGGGAGGCAGCGGGCAGCCGTTCCATCTGGGCGAGATGACGGTGACGCGCTGTTCGCTGCGGCTGACAGATGGTGCGGTGGGTCACGCCCATGTGCAGGGCCGTGACAAGGCCCACGCCACCCGCGCCGCCGCCTTGGATGCGTTGTTGCAGACCGATCAGGGCCCTGCGTTGAGCACCGCCGTTCTGGCCCCGTTGCAGGCCGAAGAGGCCGCGCGCCGCAGTGCCAGCGCCACCAAGGCCGCAGCGACGCGGGTCGAGTTTTTCACTCTTGTGCGCGGAGAAGACCAATGACCCCCGATGCCCTGATGGGTGGCTTTGCCGATGCCCCTGTTCAATCGTCGCAGGCGTTTCGCGCGGCGCTGACGGCGCTGTCGCGGCCCGGCGTGATCTGCACTTTGGCGGGCGCGCTGCCGCCTGCGCCGCTGTCGCTGGCGGCGGGGGTGTTGGTGTTGACGCTGTGCGACGGCACCACGCCGGTCTATCTGGCGGGCGCGCATGATTGCACGGCCTTGCGCGACTGGATCACCTTTCACTGCGGTGCGCCTTTGGTCGCGGCAGGGGAGGCCAGCTTTGCCATTGGCACATGGGACGCATTGCAGCCGATGGACCGCTTTGCCATCGGCCAGCCCGATTACCCCGACCGCGCCGCG
>JBIHZO010000057.1:0-11726 GCA_044231405.1 Cypionkella sp.
CTTCGGCAATGACTGGCACTTCGATGACCTTGGACCACCAGTCAAAAAGATCGAAATCCACTTGCTCGCCAATGCCCAACGGAGAGGTGCCAATCGGACCGAAGGCGACATAATCGGCCCCGGCCTCGCCCGCATTCATGCCGTCATGGCGGGTGGTGCCGCAAAACGCGCCGACGATGGCGTCGCTGCCCAGTTCCTTGCGGACGTAGCGGACCTGCCGCGCCCCGTCAGTCAGATGCACGCCGTCAAGGCCAAGGCGCTGCACCATCAGCATGTGGTTGTCGATGACGATGGCCACGTCGCGGGCGTGGGTGACAAGGCGGCAGGCATCGGCGGCGCGGGCGATCATGTCTTCGTCTTTGCCAGCAAGGGACAGCCGCACGCAAGCGATGTCGACCGCATCCAGCACGGCAGCCAGACGGTCTGGGAACACATCGAGGTCAATCGCGGGGGGCGTGATCAGCGTGATTTGCGGGCGGTCAGTGTTGGCCATGGGATGCGTCCTGCATAGGGTTGCCCTCCAATAGCGCAGATTGGCGGGCTTGGCTAGGAAGCCCGCGTGGCGTATCAGGCGGGACTTATCCGGAGTGTTGCCATGATCCCGCCCGCCTTTATTCTTGTGCGCCCGCAAATGGGCGAAAACATCGGGGCTGCCGCCCGGGCGATGTTGAACTTTGGGTTGGAGCGGATGCGGATCGTGTCGCCCCGCGATGGCTGGCCCAGTTCTGCGGCGGTGGCCTTGGCCTCGGGCGCGGGGCGGGTGCTGGATCAGGCGGGGCTGTTCGGATCGGTGCAGGATTCGATTGCGGATTGTGATTTTGTTTTCGCGACCACGGCGCGGGGGCGGGAGTTGACCAAGCCGGTCTACACGCCCGAGGCCGCGATGGAGCATGCGCGGGCCTTGATTGCGGCGGGCAAGCGTGTGGGCGTGCTGTTCGGGCCGGAACGTGCGGGGCTGGAGAATGAGGATGTGGTGCTGGCCAATGCGATCGTAACGGTGCCGGTGAACCCGGAGTTTGCCTCGCTCAACCTCGCGCAATGTGTGCTGCTGATGGGGTATGAATGGCGGCGGCAGACGGTTCCTGCGGTGGGGGTGGTGCAGGAGATGGCGCGGACGGACTTCGCCTCTGCGCTGGAGGTCGAAAAGCTGGGCGATCATTTTGAGGAACGGCTGGACGCGGCGGGGTTCTTCTTTCCGCAGGCCAAGGTGCCGGGGATGAAGGCCAGCTTGCGGAACATGTGGTCAAGACTGGGGCTGACCAAGGCAGAGGTGCAGACCTTTCACGGCATGCTGCGCCAGATTGCCTATCGGTTGAAGCATCAGGATAAGTAGGGTCCCAACGCGGGACCATTTTATTGTTGTTTTATATCAGTTGGTTGGGGTTGTGAAATTAAGGATTTCTTAAGATTTGAGGCGGAATTCGAGACATTCCGGAGGGGCGCTGCCCCTCGGCTGCGCCTTTGCCCGGCCAAATCCTTGCAGATTTGGCGTTCGGCGCTGACGTTCTTCCACTGGAAGATCGTCCGGGCGCGCCTTACCCCGGGATATTTGGGCCAATGTGAAGTCAAGCGGGGGTGATCTTGTGGGAGGGTTCTGCGAGGCTGTTTGCGGTAACACTGTGGGGGGTAGGCATGGCCGCACCGGATATTCTGATCATTGGCTCTGGTATGGGCGGGGCGACTTTGGCGGCGGCTCTGGCGCCTTCGGGGCGGCGGATCGTCATTCTGGAGCGGGGGGAATATCTGCAGGACTGCCCAGAGGCGCGCGATCCATGGGCGGTGTTTGGCTCGGGGCATTTCAGCCCCGGGGAAAGCTGGCAGGATGCGGTGGGCGGGGTGTTCCAGCCGAACAATTACTACCATCCGGGCGGCAATTCCAAATTTTACGGTGCTGTTCTGATGCGCTATCGGGCCGAGGATTTCCGGCCCTTGACCCATATGGGCGGCACGGCACCCGGCTGGCCGATGAGTTACGCCGAGCTTGAGCCAGAGTATCAGGCGGCGGAGGAGATGTATCAGGTTCGTGGCGCTTTGGGCGAAGACCCGACCGAACCGGCGCATTCGCGGCCCTATCCGTTTCCGCCTGTGCCGCACGAGCCGGATATGGTCGATCTGTGCAACCGTTTGAAAGCGCAGGGGTTGCATCCCGGCGCTTTGCCCTTGGGGGTGGATATTGATTTGTGGCTGAAGGGCGGGGCTGTCACCTTTGATGGCTTTCCCAACACGCGCGGCGGCAAGATGGATGCCGAGACGATTGGCTTGGCACAGGCTCTGGCGCATCCGAATGTGACGCTTTTGACCGGGGCGAAGGTGACGCGGTTGATTGCGGAGGGGCGGCGGATTGCGGCGGTGGAGTTCGAGCGCGCGGGCGTGACCGAGCGGATGGCGGCACCAGTGGTGTGCCTGTGCGCGGGGGCGGTGAAATCGGCCGCATTGCTGCTGGCTTCGGCTGACGCGGATCATCCGACAGGTTTGGCGAACAGTTCCGATCAGGTCGGGCGCAATTTCATGAACCACAACATCACGGCGGTGCTGGGGGTCAGCCCGTTCCGGCGCAATCGGTCTGTGTATGCGAAGACCATCCAGATGAACGACTGGTATCTGACCGGGGGGCCAAAGGGCGAACCTTTGGGCAATGTGCAGATGCTGGGGCGGATCACCGGCGAGATCATGGCGGCGGAATCGGGTCTGCCCTTGCCCGTGTCGCGCTGGTTGGCGGATCATTCTGTGCATTTGATGACGATGTCCGAGGATTTGCCGAACCCTGAAAGCCGGGTGTTCCTGCGCGATGGGCAGATCGTTTTGCAATGGCAGCGGTCCAACTGGGAGGCGCATCTGGCTTTGAACGCCAAGCTGAAGGCGGTGTTGAAGCGCGCGGGCTGGCCGGTGGTCTTGACCAAGACCTTCGAGAAACGCACGCCCAGCCATCAATGCGGGACGGCGCGGATGGGGAGTGATCCGGGCCGTTCGGTCGTGGACCCGTTCTGCCGCGCGCATGATCTGGAGAATTTGCGGATTGTGGATGCGTCGGTGCTGCCAACCTCGGGTGCGGCCAATCCGTCTTTGACGGTGGCGGCTTTGGCGTTGCGGGTGGCGCGGCATATGGTGCCGCAGTGATCCGGCGGGGTTGAAGCTGCGGGGGGCGCGGCCTAGAGTCCGGTCAACCAGATGGGGGCGGCGATGGCGGTCAAGCGCAATATTTTCGAAGAGGTCGGGGCCGGGCAAGCGCCAGTGGTTCAGGGCGGCGGCATCGACGCGGGCGGCAAGGGGGCGCGGCGCGGCATCCGCGCTTGGCTGATGGTGGTGTTCCTTTTGGTCTTTGCGATGATCGCCGTCGGCGGTCTGACGCGGCTGACGGACTCGGGCCTGTCGATCACGGAATGGAAGCCGGTGACGGGGGCTGTGCCGCCCCTGGATGCGGCCAGTTGGGGCACCGAGTTCGATAAGTACAAGGCGAGCCCGGAGTTTCAGCTGCAGAACACGGCGATGACGTTGGAAGAGTTCAAGACCATTTATTGGTGGGAATGGGGTCACCGGCAGTTGGGCCGGGTGATCGGGCTGGTCTGGGCGGCGGGGTTTGCCGGATTCCTGTTGGCGCGGCAGGTGCCGGCGGGCTGGACCGGGCGGCTGTTGGGTGTCGGCGTGCTGGGCGGTTTGCAGGGGGCCATTGGCTGGTGGATGGTGTCGAGCGGGCTGAAAGGCAGCATGGTCGATGTGGCGTCTTACCGATTGGCAACGCATCTGGGGCTGGCTTTTGTTATCTTGGGGCTGATTGCGACCTATGTGTTCCTGTTGCAGCGGACCGAGGCCGCGTTGTTGCAGGCGCGGCGGGTGGGCGAGCGCAAGCTGGTCGGGCTGTCCACGGGCCTGATGCATTTCGCCTTTCTGCAGGTGGTGCTGGGGGCATTGGTGGCGGGCATCGACGCCGGGCGCGGCTTTCCGACCTGGCCGCTGATGAACGGGCAGTTCTTTCCGGCGGATGCGTTTTATGTGCCGGACGGGGCGGGGGGCAGCTTGCCGCTGTGGCATGCGTTCTTTGAAAATCCGGGACTGGTGCAGTTTGTGCATCGGATGTCTGGGTATCTTTTGTTCGCCTTTGGTATTGTGGTCTGGCTGCGGGGGCGCAGGTCGGCGCATCTGGCGACGCGGCGGGCGTTCCACGGCGTGATGGCGATGCTGGTGGTGCAGATGGGCTTGGGCATTTTTGCGGTGCTGACGATGGCGCAGGCGCATGTCGCGATCACCCATCAGATCGGGGCCGTGGTGTTGTGGGTGCTGATCATCCGGGCGCGGCATTTGTCGGTCTACCCGGTGGCGGGATCCATTCGGAAGGGGACGGCGTGATGAACAACTCGGCTTATGTGGATTTGATGGCGTATCAGCGCCAGACCGAAGCTTTGGCCAAGGTGGCAGAGCGGCTGGGCTGGGATCAGGAAACCATGATGCCGCGCGCGGGTGCCGAGCAGCGTGGCGAGGAAATGGCGGCGATGGAGGGCGTGTTGCATGCGCGCCGCACAGACCCGCAGATCGCGCAGTGGTTGGCGGATGCGGCGGCGGTGGATGAGGTGGCTGCGGCGCAGCTTTACCACATCGACCGGTCTTACCGCCGGTCGGTCAAGGTTCCGGGCGATCTGGCGCAGGCTTTGGCGCGGGTGACGTCGGTGGCGCAGGGCGTCTGGGCCGGGGCGCGGGCGGCGGACAAGGTGGCGGATTTCCTGCCGACGTTGAAGGAAGTGATCGGGCTGCGGCGGCAAGAGGCGGAATGTCTGGCCGAGGGCGGCGATCTTTACGATGCGCTGATTGATGATTACGAGCCGGGGGCTTCGGCGGAAACGCTGGGCGGGATGTTTGACCGGATGCGGCCCCGGTTGGTGGCTTTGCGCGGGGCGGTGCTGGACTGCGAGGCTCCGCCCGCTTTGGCCGGGCATTTCGGGCAGGATGCGCAGTTGCGCCTTGCACGGGATCTGGCGGGGGCATTTGGCTATGACTGGTCGCGCGGCCGGCTGGATCTGGCGGTGCATCCGTTCAGTTCGGGCGGAGGCGATGACAGCCGGATCACCACGCGGGTGGTGGAAAGCGATCCGTTCAACTGCATCTACTCGACCATTCATGAGGTGGGCCATTCCAGCTATGAACTGGCAATTGACCCCGATTACGCGATGACGCCTCTGGGTCATGGCGTGTCGATGGGGGTCCATGAAAGCCAGAGCCGGATTTATGAGAACCAGATCGGGCGCGGACAGGCCTTTGCAGGCTGGATGCACGGGCAGATGGCCGAACGCTTTGGACCGTTGAATGTCGATGGGCCGGAGGGGTTTTATCGGGCCATCAACCGGGTCCAGCCGGGGTTCATCCGGACCGAGGCGGATGAGGTGCACTACAATCTGCACATCATGATGCGGTTCGATCTGGAGCGGGCGCTGGTCCGGGGCGATCTGGCGGTGGATGATCTTGAATCTGCCTGGAATGATCGGTTTATGGCAGATTTCGGGGTGGAAGTGGACCGTCCGAGCCATGGAATGTTGCAAGATGTACATTGGTCGGTTGGCCTGTTTGGCTATTTCCCGACCTATACCTTGGGCAATGTTTATGCGGGATGTCTGAACAAGGCGATGCGCGCGGCGGTGCCGGACATTGATGCGGCATTGGCGCGGGGAGACACGTCTGGGGCGACGGGTTGGCTGCGCGAGAACCTGCAGCGCCACGGCGGATTGCGCAAACCGTCCGAGACCATCGCGCTGGCCTGTGGGTTCGAGCCGACAGAAGGGCCGCTATTGGATTATCTGGAGGCCAAGTTCCGCGACCTGTACCGGTTGTGACCGCCGACCGACAATCGTGGGCGGTGTGGTTGCTGGCCTTGGGTCAGACGCTGACCTATGCGGGCGTTTACTATGCGTTTCCGGCGCTGTTGCCGGACCTGCACGCGCAAACCGGGTGGTCGGTGGCGGAATTGGCCTTTGGGCCGACGCTGGGCTTTCTGGTGATGGCGGTGCTGACGCCCTTTACCGGGCGCTGGGTGGACCGGGGCTTTGGCGGCGAAATGCTGACCTATGCGCCCGTTTTGATGGCGCTGGGCGTGGCGGCATTGGGCTTTGCGCCCAGCCCTTGGGTGTGGTGGGCGATCTGGGCGGTGATCGGATTCGCGCAGGCCTGCTGTTTGTATGAAAGCTGCTTTGCCTTTCTGACCCGGCGTCTGGGCGGCGGCGCGCGGCTGGCGATCACGCGCGTCACCTTGGTGGCGGGGTTTGCGGGCACGTTGGCCTTTCCTCTGGGGGATTATCTGGGGCGCGTTTTGGGCGGACAGGGGGCTTTGGTGGCCTTTGCAGGGCTTATATTGCTGGCGGTGCCGGTGAATGGCTGGGCTGTGCGGGCTTTGCGGCGTTTGGATCGGGCGGGGGCTGCGCGGCCGCCGCCGGAGCCGGGGGCTTTGCATGCGGCGCTGCGTCAGCCGTCGTTCTGGGCGATTTCGGGAATTTTCGGGCTGATCTGGCTGAACCACGGCATTTTGCTGACCTATGTGCTGATGCTGTTTGAGGATCGCGGCGCAGGGGCGGGAATGGCAACGCTGGCCGCCGCCTGCATTGGACCATCGCAGGTGTTGGGGCGGTTCGTGTTGCTGATGAACGAGGCGCGGATCGGCAATGCGCGCGCGACGCTGTGGTCATTGTCGGCGGTGGTGGTGGCGGGGGTGGTGTTGATCGTGGCAGGGCTGGTGCCTGCATTGATCTTTGCGTTTGCGGCGTTGCAGGGTGCCGGGGCGGGGCTGTTGTCGGTGCTGCGGCCCATGCTGGTGGTGGATATTCTGGGGCGGCGGGGCTTTGGCGCCATTTCCGGGGCGGTGGCAGTGGCGCCGATTCTGGCATCTGCCGCGGCACCTTCGGTGGGGGCGGGGTTGTTGGTTTGGGGCGGGCCGGATTTGGTGTTTGCGGCTTGTTTCGCGATGGCCGTCGTGGGGATGGGGTTGGCGGTTTGGTTGCTGCAATCCAGGAAAAGTGGGTGATGAACCCACCCTACCGACGTTTTTCGAGGAAAGCGGAGATGCCGTCATTGGTGGCATCAAGCAGGATGTTTTCGATCATGGTGGCGCTGGCCAAGGCATAGGCATCCTGCGCGGACAGGCCCGATTGCGCGGCGAAGGCGGCTTTGCCCATTTGCAGCGCCTCGGGGAGTTTGGTGGCGAGGGTTTGTGCCAGCGCCTGGGTGGCGGCGTCCAACGCGTCGGGGGGGGCGATGCGGTTGATCAGCCCGACCTCACGCGCGCGCGCGGCGTCGATGAATTCGCCGGTGGACAGCATTTCGAACGCCACGGCGGGGGCGACTTTGCGGGTCAGGGCGACCATGGGGGTCGCGCAGAACAGACCGATGTTGATGCCGTTGACGCCAAAGCGGGTGCCGGCGGCGGCCACGGCCAGATCACAGGAGGCGACGAGTTGGCAACCGGCGGCGGTGGCCACACCCTGGACCTGCGCGATGACGGGTTGCGGCAGGGCGGTCAGCGCCTGCATCATGGCGGCGCAATCGGCGAACAGGGTGGCAAAGGCGGCGCGACCCTGGTCGGCAGCGGCGCGGGCGGCCTGCATTTCGCGCAGATCATGGCCCGCGCAAAAGGCTTTGCCCGCGCCCTTCAGCACGACCACGCGGATGGTTTGATCTGTCGCGAG
The DNA here is from genome assembly GCA_044231405.1 of Cypionkella sp. Lineage (GTDB taxonomy): Bacteria > Pseudomonadota > Alphaproteobacteria > Rhodobacterales > Rhodobacteraceae > Cypionkella. Next base: position 7,662 of record JBIHZO010000057.1, read on the forward strand.
GGCGGCGATCTGAGCGGTCAGCGCGGCGATCATCGCAGTGGACAGCGCGTTGAAGCTGGCGGCCGCGTTGAGGGTCAGGGTGGCGATGCCCGCGTGATCCTGGCGCAGTAAGATATGGTCGGTCATTGCATCCTCCCTTTGGATTGGCCAAGTCTAGGCGCGGATGCGATTGGGGGAAAGTATGTTGGTGATGGATGGCCCGGCGTTGCAGGCGTTTTTGCAGCGCGATTTCGGACAAGTGGCGGAAGACTTCGCTGTGGAGCGGGTGGATGAGGCCGGGCTGACGTTGCGGTTGCGCGTGGCCGAGCGGCATTTGCGGCCGGGGGGCACGGTGTCGGGACCGTCAATGTTCGCGCTGGCGGATGTGGCGATGTATCTGGCCATCTTGTCGCGGATCGGGCCGGTGGCTTTGGCCGTGACCACCAATTGCAGTGTGGATTTCATGCGCAAACCGGCGGCCGGCGCGGACATGCTGGCCCAGGCGCGGATACTGAAGCTGGGGCGGCGTTTGGCGGTTGGGGATGTGTTGTTGTATTCGCAAGGCCTGACTGACCCGGTGGCGCGGGCTGGGTTGACCTATGCGATACCGGGGGCGTGATAGGGGGCGGTGCGGATCACCCTCCCAAAGGATCAGGCCTTGGCCTTGGTAAAGCGGCCTTCGATCTGGGCTCCGCTTTCGATGATCAGGGTGGAGTAGCTGATATCGGCGGTGACTTGGGCTGCGGCGCGCAGGGTGAAGCTTTGGCTGTCGACGCGGCCATCAAGCTTGCCCTTGACCTCGACGGTTTCGGCGCTGACCTGACCCGAGACCCGGCCTTCGCTGCCGATGATCAGACCCTGCGCTGACACCGAGCCTTCGATGTCACCCAGCACTTCGATGGTGCCGGTCGAAGAAATTTCGCCCACGATCCTGAGATCGGAAGACAGGATCGAGCGGGTGTTGCTGCTGCTGTTGCCACCCGAAGTGGGGCGGGTCACAGGTGCTGCGGTGGTGTCGGCTGGTTTGGAGAACATCGTCGCATCCCTTGGGGTGTGAGTTCGGCGATAAGGACCGATAGGGGCGGTCGGGTCAACCCCGCCTGTGGCCGCAACTGTCGCAAAGCGCCGTTTGCGGTCGCGCTTTGGCTGACAACCGCACCGGGATTTGATCAGATGCGGCAAAGGAATCGCCCCAAGGAGGGGGCTTCATATGACCCAACCCCGCAATGACGGTTTTTTCGCCCCAGTGTCCGGCTTTGATCTGCCGCGATTCGCAGGGATACCCACCTTTATGCGACTGCCGCATGTGCCGTTTGACCATGCACGGTTTGGCGACGTTGAGATCGGCCTGATCGGCGCGCCCTGGGATGGCGGCACCACCAACCGTCCCGGTCCGCGCCATGGGCCACGCCAGCTGCGCGATCTGTCCACGATGATCCGGGCGATGAACGGGGTCAGCTGGGTGGCACCGTTTGAATTGGCCAATTGCGCCGATCTGGGCGATGTGGCCCCGAACCCCGGCGATCTGACGGACTCGCTGGCGCGGATGGAGGCGTTTTATGATCGGGTGGTGGCGGCAGGGGTGTTGCCGCTGACCGGGGGCGGCGATCATCTTTGCAGCCTGCCGATCCTGCGGGCGGTGGCCAAGGCCCGCCCGGTGGGGATGATTCAGTTCGACAGCCATACTGATCTGAACGACGTCTACTTTGGCACCAGCCGTTACAATCACGGCACCCCGTTCCGGCGCGCGGTGGAAGAGGGGCTGATTGATCCCAAACGATACTGTCTGATCGGCATTCGCGGCACCGCCTATGGCCGCGAGGATTGGGATTTTGCAGCAGCCAATGGCATTCGGATCATTCCGATCGCCGAGTTTCATACGCGCGGGGCCGAGGACGTGATGGCTGAGGCGCGCGAGATCGTGGGGCAGGGTGACACCTATATCACCTATGACATTGATTTCGTCGATCCGACCTTTGCACCGGGCACCGGGACGCCCGAGGTTGGCGGACCGAATTCGTGGCAGGCCTTGCAGGTGGCGCGGTTGCTGCAGGGGGTGAATATAGTGGGGGCAGATCTGGTCGAAGTATCGCCGCCGTTTGATGCCAGCGGCGGCACGGCCTGGTTGGGCATTTCGATCATGTTCGAAATGCTGTGTGTGATGGCGCAAAGGGTGGCAGCGTTGCGCGGCTGAGGCGGTGTGACCGGGGGTTTCACACCCCCGGACCCCCGTGGGATATTTGAGCCAATATGAAAGGCCAAGAGATGACGGCTGAGATGATCGTGACCAATGCGAAGGTCTTGACGATGGATGCGGGGCGGCCTCGGGCTGAGGCAGTGGCTTTGGCGGGCGGCAAAATTGTGGCTGTGGGGACGGTGGCAGAGATGGGCGCGCTTGCCGGGCCTGCAACGCGGGTGATTGATGCCGGAGGGCGCACGTTGTTGCCGGGGTTCTTTGAGAGCCATTTGCATCTGGTGCTGGGCGGCAATGAACTGACGCAGTTGCAGATTGGCGGGCTGCAGGGGTTTGACGCGCTGAGGGCGGCATTTGACGCCTATGCGCGGCAGTATCCCGATACGGCTTTGCTGATGGCGCAAGGAGCGTCTTATGAAATCCTGGATGCGCCGGTGACTCGGCATGATCTGGACCGGGTGATCGCCGATCGCCCGATTGCGATGATGTCACCAGATCACCATACGGTTTGGGCCAACACCGCCGCTTTGACTGCGGCGGGGCTGTTGCATGGGGCCGCCATGCCGCACGGGCATGAAGTGGTGATGGCAGCCGATGGCACCGCCAGCGGCGAGTTGCGCGAGTTCGAGGCCTTCGGGCCGGTTCTGGCCTTGGGTGGTGAGGCGCATTTGCAGTTGGGGATTGCGACGGGCGCAGAGCCAGAGCCTTGGCCGTCCGATGCCGTGCGCGCCCTAGACAAGGACAAGATCGCGGCGGGACTGGCGCATTGCGCGGCGCATGGCATCACCTCGATGGTGAACATGGATGGCAACCGCTATACTTGTCAGCTGCTGCGCGAGATGAAGGACGAAGGCCGGCTGACCGCGCGGGTCAAAGTGCCGTTCCATTTCAAGCCGCATATGGAACTGTCGGAACTGGAGCGGGCTTCGGCGATGACTGTGGAGTATCAGGACGACTGGCTGTCGAGCGGTTTCGTCAAGATGTTCATGGATGGGGTGGTCGACAGCCGCACCGCCTTCATGCTGAACCCCTATCCCGGCACCGAGATCACAGGTGAGCCACTGTTTGCGCCCGAATACTTCAAGGCGATCTGCGTCGAGATTGACCGGCGCGGGCTGCAAATCGCCGTGCATGCCATTGGGGACGGTGCCGTCCGCACCACAATCGACGGATATGAGGCCGCGGGGCAGGCGAACGGCGTTCGCGACATGCGCCACCGGATCGAGCACATCGAGTTGATCGACCGCGCCGATATTCCACGCATCGGCGCCTTGGGGATCGTGGCCAGCCTGCAACCCCCGCATCCGCCCGGAGCGATGGATTTTCCGATGTCGACGATGGAGACGGTGATTGCGCGGTCGCGCTGGCCCGATGCCTATCTGTGGAAGTCGCTGGCCGACCGGGGTGCCAAGCTGGCCTATGCCAGCGACTGGCCGGTGACGGATGTGTCGGTGATGCGGGGTTTGCAGGCGGCCATGACCCGCGTGCCTTATGAGGGCTGCGTCGATGAGCGGCTGGATCTGATGGCCAGCCTTCACGCCTATACGGCGGGCGGAGCCTGGGCTGCGCATATGGAGGGTGTCACCGGGCGGTTGATGGTGGGCCTGGCGGCGGATCTGGTGCTGATCGACGGCGACATCGAGTCCCTTGATCCGATGGCTTTGGGGCAAACGGCCATCGCTCTGACGATTGCAGGCGGGCAAATCACCCATCACGGACCCGGATTCGCCTGAATCGGGCAGAATCAAGGCGGGGGATTCGGGCGAAAATCCGGATTTCCCGCATCCGGGCCTTCGCGCTGCGCTGAATGCTTGGGCAGGCACCGCGAAAAACCCCTATAAACATTGGTCGTGACAAGAAAATGATATCACCGTGCATTTTTCTCTTGCGGG
>JBIHZO010000406.1:0-3591 GCA_044231405.1 Cypionkella sp.
GGATTCTGGTGGATGACGCCATCGTGGTGATCGAAAACATCGCCCGCCATTGGGGCATGGCCGACCGCCGCCCACGTGCGCAGGCCGCAATTGACGCGGTGGCCGAGGTGGGCAACCCGACCATCGTCGCCACCCTGACGGTGGTGGCGGCGCTGTTGCCGATGCTGTTTGTCTCGGGTTTGATGGGTCCCTATATGTCGCCGATCCCGGCGAATGCCTCCGCCGCAATGATCTTTTCCTTCTTCGTGGCCGTGATCATCACGCCCTGGCTGATGGTGAAGATCGCGGGCGGTGCCAATATGAAGGCGCATGGCCAGGATGACACCTACGGCGGCCATCATGGCGGCCCGCTGGAGCGGATGTACGGCCGCGTCGCCCGCCCGCTGTTGGCCACAAAGGCACGCAGCCTGACGTTTCTGCTGGTGACGGCGGTGCTGTCCTTCGGGTCGCTGACAGCACTTTACACCCGCGATGTGACTGTGAAACTGCTGCCCTTTGACAACAAATCCGAACTGGCAGTGATGATTGATCTGCCCGAAGGATCGTCGGTCGAGGCGACCGACCGGGTGGCGCAAGACGTGGCGCGCATCGTGCTGGACATGCCCGAAGTGACGGCGGTGCAGACCCATGCGGGCACACCTGCGCCCTTCAATTTCAACGGTTTGGTGCGGCATTACTACCTGCGCTCTGAACCGCAACTGGGCGAGGTGCAGATCAACCTGGCTCCCAAGACCGACCGTGACCGGGCCAGCCATGACATCGCACTGGACATCCGGGCGCGGCTGGCCGGGCTTGATCTGCCGCCGGGCACCAGCCTGAAAGCCGTGGAACCCCCACCCGGCCCGCCGGTGATCGCAACCCTGCTGGCCGAAGTCTACGGCCCCACGGCCCAGGCCCGGCGCGAGGCTGCGGCCAAAATCCGCACGGCCTTTGAATCCGTGCCCTTCATAGTCGATGTGGACGACAGCTATGGCCAACAGGCGCGGCGCTTGCGGGCCACGATCTCAACCGACGATCTGGAGTTCTTCGGGGTGCAAGAGGCCGATGTGTTCGACACTCTGGCACTGCTGAACGGCGGGCAGACCGTGGGCTATTCGCATCGCGGTGACGGGCGGCATCCGATTGCGCTGCAAATCGCGCGGGACAAGTCGGACCGGGTGATGGATGAGCGTTTTCTCACCACCCCCATTCCCGCCAACACCCTGCCCGGTGCGCGGGGGGTGGTGGAACTGGGCGACGTGCTGCGGATCGCACCGGAACTGTCCTCCTTCCCGATCTTCCGTCACAACGGCCGCGACGCCGAGATGGTGACGGCCGAAATGGCGGGGGCGTTTGAGGCGCCGCTCTATGGGATGCTGGCAGTGTCGGAGGCGATTGACGCCATGGACTGGGCGCCGGGGACAAAGCCCGAGATCGCCCTGAACGGCCAGCCCGCCGACGAATCCAAGATCACCCTGCTGTGGGATGGCGAGTGGGAGGTGACTTTCGTGACCTTCCGCGACATGGGCGCGGCCTTTGGCGTGGCGCTGCTGGGCATCTACATTCTGGTGGTGGCGCAGTTCGGCAGCTTCCGCCTTCCCCTGGTGATCCTGACGCCGATCCCCCTGACCTTTCTGGGGATTATCCTCGGCCACTGGCTGTTTGACGCACCATTTTCCGCCACCTCGATGATCGGTTTCATCGCATTGGCGGGGATCATCGTGCGCAACTCGATCCTGCTGGTGGACTTCATCCGCACCTCTGGCACCGGGTTGGTGACGGTCGATGTGCTGATCGAGGCAGGCGCAATCCGCTTCAAGCCGATCCTGCTGACCGCCATTGCGGCGATGATCGGGGCCGTGGTGATCTTGGCCGATCCGATCTTTCAGGGTCTGGCGATTTCGCTGCTGTTTGGCCTGCTGACATCGACGCTGCTGACGGTGCTGGTGATCCCGGCGATCTACCGGGTGTTCCGCACTGAATGAACCATCATGGAACGGGCCGTCATGCGGTCCGTTCCGGTGCGAATGCGCTTGGGTTTGGCAGCGCTTAGGTGCAAGGTTCAACTGGGCCAAACGGATGGCCACCCCATAAAGGAACACCCCATGGCCAAAGGCATGAGCAAGCCCGGCAAGAACCTGAAAAAGCCGAAAAAAGAAGTGGCAAAGCCCGCAATCGTCACCGCAAGCACCAAAGGCGCGGTTGTGATCAACGGTGGCAAGTCCAAGGACTGAACCGCAATCCGTCAAATTTGACTAAAATTGTGCTTCATATTGGCGAAAATATCCCACGGGGGTTCGGGGGTGTAAACCCCCGTCTGCCCTCTGGTGCCGGACCCACGGCTTTGGCCCTTATGGCCCGTGCTTCGGCACTTGGCGCGAAGGTGCCAGATAGGGCCGCGTCACATCGCGCAATGTCGCGTCCAGCGTCTCAATCTGCAGGGCAATCTCACCATCCCCGGCCAGCACAAGGGTGATGGTGCCGGTGCCGTCCACCCCCGGCTCAAACCCGATGTGCAGCAGTGACAACACGGTGTCGCGCGCGCCCCGGTCGATGCCAGCCGTCCGCACCGACAGCACGTCCTCGAACACCAACAGCGCTTGCACGCGTTCAAACCGTCGGCCCGTGGCCTGTGCGGCGGCTTCATCTTCCCAACGAAAGCGGTTCAGCATGAGGGCAAAGCGCCGCCGCCCCTTGGCGTAGGTCATTTCGGTGATTGGAAACACCGCGTCTTGCAACAGGGCGGACAGCACGCCCAGCCCCTCGCCATCCTGCGCGATCAGCCGCAGGGGTTGCTCTTCACCGTCTTCAAACCGCGCGTCGCTCATGCCTTGATCCGTTCGATATGGGCACCGATTCCGCGCAGCTTTTCCTCAACCCGCTCATAACCGCGATCCAGATGGTAGACCCGGCTGACCACAGTTTCCCCTTCGGCCGCCAGCCCGGCCAGGATCAGCGACACCGAGGCACGCAGATCGGTGGCCATCACCCGCGCCCCGCGCAGCTTTTCCACACCGGTCACAGTGGCGGTGCCACCATGCACTTCGATCTTCGCGCCCATGCGCAGCAGTTCCGGCGCATGCATGAAGCGGTTCTCGAAGATCTTTTCCTCCAGCACCGAAACCCCGTCTGCCGTGCACAGCAGCGCCATCATCTGCGCCTGCAAATCGGTCGGAAAGCCGGGGAAGGGCTCTGTCACCACATCAACAGCCTTCACGCGCCCGTTTTTGCGCGACACTTTCAGGCCCCGTTCGGTTTCCACCACCGAAACCCCAGCCGCGTCCAGCTTTTCCGCAAATGCCCCGACCAGTTCCATGCGACCGCCCAGGCATTCCACCTCACCACCGCAAATCGCGGGGATCAGCATATAGGTGCCCAACTCGATCCGGTCGGTGACCACCGGATGCGTCGCCCCGCCCAAGCGGTCGACGCCCTGAACGGTGATCGTGCTGGTGCCCTCACCGTCAATCTGCGCGCCCATGCGGCGCAGGCATCGGGCCAGATCAACAATCTCGGGTTCCCGCGCGGCGTTTTTCAGAACCGTTGTGCCCTTGGCCAAAGTCGCCGCCATCAGCGCGTTTTCAGTCGCACCCACCGACACGAACGGAAACT
>JBIHZO010000058.1:0-11699 GCA_044231405.1 Cypionkella sp.
GCCGTGGTGATCGCCGGTGGCACCACGACGGTGCTGGACAGCCTGTGCGTTGGCGCATCGATGAAGCGGCCCGAACGGCGTGAGCTGCTGGTGCCGCTGGTCGCAGCCTTGGAAAAAGGCCGCGCCGATGGTCTGTTTCGTGCCGATCACCTGCTGCACCTGCGCTGCGAGATCTGCGATCCCGACACGATTGCGCTGACCGACGCCACCCTCACCAGCCCCTTGGTGCGACTGGTGTCCGTGATGGATCACACCCCCCAGCGACCGCCAAAGCCTGGATCGCGAAAACTGGCTGGCCCGGATGGCCAAGGACATGGGACTTGAACCAACCGAGGCCCGCGCCGCAATGGCCGAGTTGCTGGACCGTTCTGCGCGCGTGGGCGCGCGAGTGCGGGCGCATGTGGTGGCCCGCGCCCAAGCGGCCGGCTTGCCTTTGATGAGCCACGATGACCGCACACCGGCGCAGGTAGATCAGGCGTTGTCCGAAGGCGCAAGCGTGTCCGAATTTCCCACCACTCTGGAGGCCGCAGCCCATGCCCGCGCGCAGGGGTTGGCGGTGGTGATGGGGGCGCCAAATCTGTTGCGTGGCGGCTCGCAATCGGGAAACGTCTCGTTGCGTGCGCTGCTGCAGGCCGATCTTTGTGACGTGCTGTCGTCAGATTACATCCCGCGCAGTCCTTTGGATGCAGCCTTTGCCATCGGTGCCGATGACCGCCTGCCGCAAGACCTGAGCCGCGCCGTCGCCATGGTCACAAATGCGCCAGCGCGGCTGGCGGGATTGCACGACCGGGGCCAGATTGCCATTGGGTTCCGCGCCGACATGGTGCAGGTGCGCAGAATTGGCAAGCACAATCATGTGGTTACGGTCTGGCGCGAAGGTCGACGGGTGTATTAGGCGGGCTTGTAGCCGAATGGGAGAAGGCAATGGTACCGCATTGGGCCGATTGCCGTCAGTTGAGATGATGATATGCCAAACCCATGACTTGCCAAGGTGAAGGCAAAGCTCATGAGCGAAGCGCGCCAGATGGCCCAGCGTAAGACTTCCGAGGCAGAAAACGCCAAGCACAGGGCATTTGGGGCATTCGCTTGGATGTCCAAGCAACACCTGCGTCGCGATGACGGCGTTGTTGACAACATGGCAATGAACTGCGGTGAACGCGCCTTTCAGGTGTTGGCCGAACATGGTTCTGTCACTTGGCTGCATGACGGGGCGCGCTTCGCAAGCTGGACCGATGCGAGTGATGTTTCAAAGCGAGACTGCGGTACGGCCGCTTTGTCCGCGTCGCGACCAAAAGCAAATTCTGCAGTCCCGGGGCTGTTGGCTCTGGTACGCCACAACCAGTAAGCATGGGTTCGGGCCCGCTCAGGCGGCCTGCGCCAATATCACCGACCCATCCGAATAAATCTTGCGCCCGGCCCGCACAGTGGCGCGGACATGGCCGACCCCGCTGTCATCGGCGACGACAAGGTCGGCCATCATGCCCACGGCAATTGCGCCGCGATCGGGCAACCCAAGGGCCCGTGCCGGATTCAGCGAGGCCAGACGGGTGGCCCCGGACAGTCCCGCCAGATCGGTTTTCGCCAGCTCCAGAATGGCGGGCAAAATGGCGGAAGGGTGGTAATCTGACGCCAGAATGTCCAGCAGACCCGCCGCATGCGCCGCTCGCGCCGACAGGTTGCCGGAGTAGGATTGCCCGCGCAAAGCATTGGGCGCACCCATCGCAGTGGCCAAGCCACGCGCGCGGGCCTCGGTCGCGGCCTCGACCGTCACCGGAAACTCGCTGATCCCCGCACCCAAGGCCTGCATCAACGCCACCTTTTCGACCGTGTCATCATCATGGCTGGCCAAAGCCACCCCATGCGCGCGGCAGATGTCCGAAATCGCCCGCAGTGTTGCGGCCAGATCGCCGCCCACCGTGCGGTTGCGATCAATCCGACGCGCAATTTCGCCCTGTGCTTCGGTCAGACTGACGCCCTTGTCCTTGGCAATCCGCGCCACATGCGCCTCGATATCGCGATACTGCCCCTGGCCGGGCGTGTGGTCGGTCAGCGACACAAGGTCAACCGAGCCTTCTGCAATCAGTTCCGCCACCACGCGCAGCGCATCGGGGAAGGTGATCTCGAACCGCGCATGAACCTTGTGATCGACCTTCAGAACATCGCCCATCGACTTCAAAGCGCGGATGATCGCGCTGGTGTTGTCGAAATGCCGGATGTGGCCATAGGCCGATCCGGGATGAAACGACACCGCCGCATAGGCCGTGGTGACGCCCGCCGCCGCCAACCGCCGATCAAGGTCGCGCAGGCCAAGTTCCATCGGCATCCGCACATTCGGGCGCGGTTCGACCTCGCGTTCCACCATGTCGCCATGCATGTCGACAAAGCCGGGCATCAGCAGCAGCCCATCACCCGATAGCGCCGCGCCCGGCATCGGGGCCTCGGCAATCCCGGCAATCCGTCCGGCCTCAATCCGCACCGAGCCACGCTCGATCACGCGGTCTGCCAGCACCACTCGAAAATCAGATAGCCACATCTTCAGGCACCTCTTTTGCGGTCAGTTCAATCTCGCGGTCGATCAATTCCGCCACGTCGCCGGGGTGGTGGAACACCCCGATCATCGCCACGCCAGCGGCCTTGAGATCCGCCAGCCGCCGGATCAGCGCCGCCCGCGCCCCTGCGTCCAGCGACGCGGTTGGTTCATCCAGCAGCAGCAACCGCTGCGGCAGGATCAGGGCGCGGGCCAGATTGACCTTTTGCTGCTCGCCGCCTGAAAAGGTGGTGGGATAGGCCCGCCACAGGTCCCGTTTGACGCCAAATTCACCCAGCCAGCGACGGGCCTCGTCCACCGCATCAATGGCGGGAATGCCCGCCCGGCGCAGCGGTTCGGCCACAATATCCTCCGCTGCAACACGGGGCCGCGCGATCAGGAATTGCGTGACAAAGCCGATCTCGCGCCGCCGCAGCAACGCTATGTCCACATCCGCAGCCACAGCCAGATCAATCCGCCCTTCATCCGTGTGATACCAGATGTGTCCCGAGCGCGGCAGATAGCTGCGATAAAGCGTGCGCAGCAAAGTGGACTTGCCGACACCATTGGGACCGCGCAGCAGCAGAAACTCGCCTGCCTGCAGGGTGAAACTGATGCCGTCGAAGGCATGCAGCCGCTGAGCCAGATGGTGCATCTGGAAATGCTTGGCAAGATTTTCGACCTGAAGTACGGGGGTCATGGATGCCTCACAGTTTTGCATGGACAAGTTGTTGGGTATAGGCGTGCTGCGGGTCCTGAAAAATCTGGTCCGACAGGCCCTGCTCCACCACCCTGCCCCGGCGCATCACCATCACCCGGTCCGCCATGGTGCGGATCACGCCCAGATCGTGCGAAACGATGACCATCGTGATCGCCCGGTCGCGCTGCAGCCGTTTCAGCGTGTCCAGCACAAGGGCCTGCACGGACACATCAAGGCCCGTGGTGGGTTCGTCCAGCAGCAGCAGCGCCGGTTCCAGAGCAATCGCCTTGGCCAGTTGCACGCGCTGCTGCATGCCGCCTGACAGCTCAATCGGGCGGGCATCCATCCGGTTCAGCGGAAATTCGGACGCATCCAACGCGTCACGCGCACGGCCCCGCAGGGCAGCAAAGCTGCGTTCCCCCGCGATCAGCAGCCGTTCGGCCACGTTGCCGCTGGAGGTGTGTTTCATCAACAGACCCAAATGCGGGTTCTGATAAACGATGCCGATGCGGGTGGCGCACAGCATCCGGCGGGCAAAACGATCCAGATCGAACAGGTTGCCGGGAAGATCGGGCAGCGCCAGCCGATAATCGCCTGTCTCAGGCGTGTCTTCCAGATTCATCATCCGCAAAAGCGTAGATTTGCCCGAGCCACTTTCGCCCACGATGCCCAGCACCTCGCCGGGGTAGACGGTGGCAGAGACATCATCCAGCGCCACCACATCACCATAACGGCGCGACACGCCGGTCATGGTCAGCAAGGGCGGCGTGGTCATCAATTGCGGGGGCAACAGGGCCAAAGCGGGGGTCATTGCGGCATCTTTCCGTTTTCATACCAGGTTGGGCCGATCTGGACGGGTGCCCCTTCAGCCTGCCGGATCGCCTTGATGCCAAGGTGGCTGTCGGACAATTCGAACTGCGACGAGCCGTCGCCTTGGGGAATTTCGTTCATGAAATACCCGGAAACACCCGAGCGGTGGCAGGTCAGCGCGCCGTGATCCTCCACCTGATAGGGCACATCGGAAAACACCAAAGGCTCCACCCGCGTGAATGGCGGCACCGCGCAAAGCCGCTTTTCCCGCCCTGCCGACAGGAAGGTCAGATGCTGCGCCATATGCAGCTTTGGCACATCCCAACGCGGGATTGGCGAAGGCGTCATCACATGCCGCCCGTTCACCAGCGACGGATAAGCCGCGCCCTGCATGATCCGGCCCGACCGCACGATCTGTTCGTACAGGATCAGCCACAGCCGCCCGTAATCGGCATCGGCATGCATCTGCCGTGCAACACTCATATTCGGTTCAACCGGGCGCAGGGGTTCGGGGTTGGGAACCTGCAAGATCAGGACCTGATCGGCCCGCAAGCGTTCCTCGGGGATGCGGTGCCGACTTTGGATCAGGGTGGCCTCGGTGGTGTCCCAGGTTTCCGTCGCACCCGACACTTTGGACAGGAAAGACCGGATCGAAGCCGCATTCACGCTGTCATCCGCGCCCTGGTCGATGACCTTGACGACCGAAGACGGCTTCAAAAGCGTCAGTGTCACTTGCAGCCCACCGGTGCCCCAGCCCCGTGCCATCGGCACCTCGCGGCTGGCATAGGGCATCTGGCAGCCGGGAACGGCGATGGCCTTCAGCATTTTGCGTCGCAGCTCGCGCTTGGCAGAGGCGTCGAGGAAGCCGTAAGACATCGGTTCCCACGGCTTGGTCAGGGTGGCGAGGGTCATGCGGGCACCTGTTCGGTCGGGGCTGGCGCAGGGGCGGCCTTGGCCCCGCGCAACGCGTCCAGTGAAGATTGAAAAGTCACATAATGCGGCAGCTTGAAATGGATGCAAAAGCCAGACGCCTCAACGGGTTCGGTGTGATACAGGACGAATTCCTCTTCCACCGGCGACCCCTTGGCGGCTCCCGGCGCGTTCAAGTCCAGCGTGGCGCCCGAAATCACCTTGACTTCGTTCCAGCCCAAAGTGGCGCAGAAGCCCAGTTCCAGCAGGCCAGACTTGCCCTTTGACGTGACCTCGGCCTGCGAAACCTTGACCCGGCCCGCAGAGAACACCGTGCCGCGCGGGTGACGCACGCGCACCTCTGCTTCGGCCAGCCGCAGTTCGTTGACGGTGGGATGGGCGTTGCCATAGCCGCGCATTGCCGCATAGCCCAAGGAAAGCATGCCCCCAGTGTCTGCGCGCGCAAGGCTTTGCAGCGTGTGGGCGCGCTTGGCTGGGAACAACAGCGGCTCTCGGGTCAGGTCGGGAATGTCGTCAAGTGCCACGTCGACGCGGGCCGGATCAGCGACCATCCCTTGCGCCTTTTGCCAAGCGGCCAGCGAGGGTTGATGCGCAGGCGCAGGCTGTGGGCTTGGGTCAACCGGGATCGGGGAGTAGGGCTGACCACGCAGAACATCCGTGGCCAACAAGCGGTGCGCGTAATCGAGGCTTGGCCCCAGTATTTGCCCGCCGGGAATGTCCTTGAAAGCTGCCGAAATCCGTCGGTGCGTGAAAAGCTGGTCTTGCAACACCGGTTCGGCAATCGTCAGGCGCGGCTGGGTGGTGCGCCAGGCACGCAACAGCAGCACCGCCTCATACAAATCGCCGCCTGCCTGTGCCAAAGCCAGCGCGGCAAGGTCCGGTTCGTAAAGCGAAGCCTCGCCCATCACCCGGTCAATCAGCATCGGCAATGCCTGCCGCAGGGCGGCGACGCGCGCGTCATCTATTTGGCCCAGCTCCGCACGGTACAGGCGTTCGGATTGCGCAATGGCACGCTCTCCGCCTCGGGTCGCGACATAGGCCATCACAGCACCTCGATCTGGGTGGATCGTGGCAGGCCCATCACTTGGCTGCCACATAGGAAAAACATATCAAATCCCGCGGGATAGCGGCACAGAGTGGAGCGCAGGGGCCAAAATCCATCGGCCACGCCGCCAATCGAGATTTCCAGGCAGGCCTCAATCCCCGGCCCGCTCAGCCGCAGCCGTTGGCCAGTGCCAAAAACGGCAGTTGCGACGACAGTTGCTCCGGCATCCGGATACAGGTCCGAGCCAACCATAACCTGCGCCAGTTGCGCCAGCCCATCGCCGTTCGCAAGCGACAGGAAACAATGGTCCGCCAGCGCCACAGGCACCAAAGCAGCCCCGAAAGAGGCGACCCTAGCCGTCAGTGCCGCATCCTCGCAAAACACCCGGCATTCGCGGTCAAGCAGCGCTTCGGCAATCCCAGCAGGGTCGGGCATTGGCAAGTTCTGGACGCTGCCCGGCCGCGACAAAGCCCACATCAGCGCCTCAAACGTGGCATTGGTGCGCGTCTCGAAGGCATCCGGGACCGGGGTGGCGGCAAGTGCGGGCATCAGAACGTCTCCATTTCAACGCGGGTGGCTTCAATTTCGCACAGGCGGGCGGTGTCGCTTGCGGCGGCGGCCTTGGCTTCACCGTGCAGAAAATTGCGGATTTCGAGTGTTTGCCCAAGACTGGCCGCCGCATCGACGACCGCCATTGCCATTGCGCGTTCCAGATCGCGCCCCACCACCATGCCATAGCCTTCGGTCCCAGCCGCGCGGATATGCGCCTCGGCCACCAGAACTTCGCCCAAGTGGAAATCGGTACCTTGCACGGTGTCCCGCATCGGCAGCATCACAAGGCCGGTGCGACTGTGGACAACCTCAACCTCTTCCAGCCCGGGCAGCAGGCTTTCTGCCATCGCGGACAGTCGGGCGGCATCTGCACGCGCCAGAATGTCCAGCAGGCGTGCATGGTTGAAAGCGGGCCATCTCTCGTCGGTCTGATCAAACATCTGCCATGCTTTCCGGGGCGCTGTCGCCCTCACCCAAAGTGTCGAATGAAAATTGAACCCGGTCAGCGGCCCAGATTGCCTCGGAGTAGCCAATGGGCTGGCCGGTACGGTCCACGTCCGACTTCTGCAGCACCATCACCGGCTGATCGGGATGCTGCATCAACAGCCTGGCCTCTTCAGAACTGGGACGGCGCGCAAAGAGCGTGGTGCGCTTGCGGAAGTAATCGGGGATGCCATGGCTGCGATAGATGTCGGACACCGACTCCCCGGTTGCGCGCCGCAAGGCCAGATCTGCAAAGCGCTGGGCACAATGGTAGGACAGACCGATGCTGATCGGCACCCCGTCGGCCAGACCCCGGCGCAACAGCCGATGCACGGATGCGCCAACAATCAGGCCAAGGGCTTCGGCCACTGCCGGGCTTGCGGGAATCACGGCATCGGAAAGCTGCTCTCCCGCCGGAGAAACCCCCTGTTCCAGCAGATTCTGGCGGAAACGGGTGCGCCGTCCGATGTGATAATTGATCAGCGGGGCCGCCTGCACGAAGGTGCCGCGACCTTGCTCCACACGCAGCTTGCCATCGACGGCAAGGGCTGCCACCGCACGCCGCACCGAATGCCGCCCCGCCTGAAAGGACTGGCAAAGCTGCGCCTCAGACGGAAGCTGCACACCAGGCACCAATTGCCCATCAGAGATATCGGCCGAAATCCGATCTCGGATGATCTTCCAGTTGTCCCGCCCCATCGCGCCCGTTCCCTGAAGTCATTCGAATGACTCAGGCAATACACCGGCTGCGTCACGCTTGTGTGACAGGCAGAGCGATCTGGCGCTGCCAACTGAAATCCAAAAAGTCGGGCGCATTGCTCTGGTCCGGGAAACCGGGTGCTGCTCTGGCATTCTTAAGGAATGCCGTCGGGACGGGCCATCCGCCCCACCGCTGGCATTCACCCGCCATGATGCCTGAAATTGGTGAAGGCTCTGAAACCTGGGTGACTTGCGCTTGTCCCGATCTGCGGCTATTCAGGTGATCGCGGCGGGTGTAGCTCAATGGTAGAGCTTTTGCTTCCCAAGCAAGTGACGAGGGTTCGATTCCCTTCACCCGCTCCAATCACTTTTCCTTTCCGACTGGCTGCGGTAGCAGTTGCCAATCAATGGAAAAGGATTCCCCATGAGTGACATCAAACGTATCGGCGTCGGCGCCCGGATGAGCGAAGCGGTTTGCTACAACGGCATCGTCTGGGTGGCAGGCCAAGTCGGCAACCCCGGCGAGTCCGTCGAGGCACAAACTCGGACCTGTCTGGCTGAAGTGGACCGGATTCTGGTCGAGGCAGGCACCGACAAAACCCGTATTCTTTCAGCACAAATCTGGCTGGCTGACATGGCGACGTTCGGCGAGATGAACAAGGTCTGGGATCAATGGGTGCCGCAGGGCCATACCCCGGCCCGTGCGACCGGTGAGGCCAAACTGGCCACCCCGGAGTATCTGGTTGAAGTGATCGTGACCGCTGCCTTGAACTGATCCACGCGCTTTGGCGCAAAGCCGCCCCGTCAAAGGGGCGGCTTTTTTCATCCGAAGACATGTCCAGCCGCAAGGCTGCACGCCAAGGGCCCGCATCTGCGCCCCGGCCCGGCGGCCCCAATAAATCTTTTGATTTCTGTTGCAGAAGGCGTATCCTGTTGGGGTATTCAGACGAGTGCCCATTTTAATTTTCAGATTACAGGGACAGAACATGTCAGCCAAATCTCAGACTTTTGCGGTGCTGCGCGCCGTGTTTCTCGGTTCAGTCTTTGCCGCCACAGCATCGGGCGAAACAGCCATGACCGTCACCCGCTGCAACGCTGATCTGGACGGCAACGGGGTCTTTCAGCCGGTTCTGCAGGTAGCGGTGAACGGAAAAACCCATGTCTACCGGTTGGGCAGCGACGGGCTGACCCGGTCCATCGCGTTCAACAGCCAGGCCGCGATTGATTGGGCCGTCGGTTTGCATGCTGCGGATGCAACAGATGTGATCTACGACGTTTGCTTTGTCGAAGGCAGTGGCGGGGCTGCGGCTGTGCCAGCAGACACCTCGGATGGTGGTGACTGCGGAAGCTGTGGCAATTGCGGCGGTTGCGGGTCTTGTGGTGGCTGTGGGTCTTGCGGCGGCTGCGGGTCTTGTGGTGGCTGTGGGTCTTGCGGCCCGCAAGACAGCGTTGTGGGGCTTGGGTTTACACTGATTGACCCCGTCCAAAAGTTCGCAACGATCTGATCTGAACATGCCTGCGCCCAAGGTTTTGCTGGCCAACGAATCAGGAATAGGGCGCGGCCATATCGTGAAGCTTGCGTCGCTGGCGCGGGCCTTGGGGCCGGGACTTCCGCTTGTCGCGGGGTTGGGGCGGCGCAAACATGCCGACGAGTTGCAGGTGCTGGGCGCGCAGATTCTTGCCGCTCCGGCACTTGGCTACAGCGCCGAGGCGCGTGACAATCCGGCGCTTGAGGGCAATGCCAGTTGGGGCGACTATTTGGCGGCGATGGGCTTGGCGCGCGAGGATCAGCTGCGCCGCAGTCTGGCTTGGTGGACGCAAACCATTGTCAGTGAAGATATTTCCATCCTGGTCGCAGATTATTCCCCTTTGGCGATGCTGGCGGCTCAGGGGCTGAAGGCGCAGGGTTGGGCGATTGAAATCATTTCGACGGGCACGGGCTATGGGGTGCCACCTGCGGATATGCCGGTCTTTCCGCAACTGCTGCCGGACTATTCCCATGTTGTCCATCAAGAGGCCGATCTACTGGGGCTGATCAACCGCGTCGCCGCTGATTTCGCGATCGAGCCTTTGCCTGCCCTGCCCGCGCTGTATCGTGCCGATCTGGCCTTGCCCAGCACGATGCCCTTTCTTGATCCTTACCGCGCCAGCCGTGATCCCACCGATCTGTTGCCGCCACAGGTGGAGCATTCGGATGGCCTGGCAAACACCGGCGATGAGGTCTTCATCTACTTTTCGACGCGCGAATTGGACGATCCGGCGGTGGTGCGGGCCGTGGCGAACCTGCCCTTGCCACGCCGCGCCTTCATGCCGGGGGCAACGCCAGAGATCACGGCTCAGCTTGCCAAGGCGGGCGTGATTGTGGAACACAGGCCAATCTCGATTGCAGAAATCACCTCCCGCTCCCGCCTGATCCTGCATTCGGCGCAGCATGGCATCCTGTGTCTGGCCGCTCTGGCTGGCCTGCCACAGGTCGGCCTGCCCCAGCATCTGGAGCATTTGTTTCACGGTCGCCGGGCCGGGCAGCAGGGTATTTTGGACCTGCTGACGTGGAAAGACCGCACAGAGGCCAGCATCACCGACATGGTGCTGTCGGTTTACCACGACCGCGCCATGCAAAAACGCGCACAGGATTTTGCGCTCCAGTTGCGCAGCACGGCGCCAAAAGACCCGCAAGCGATCCTGAAGGCGCGACTGGCCCCCGCGATCGCCCGCGCGGTTCAGGCCGTCAGATAAGCCACCAAAGCCTGGGTCGAGCCATCCTTGCCCGCCGCCGATTGCTTGCCCTCAAGGATCGGTTGCAGCGCAAGTGCCAGTTCCTTGCCCAGTTCCACGCCCCATTGGTCGTAAGAGTTCAGACCCAGAATCACCCCCTCGACGAACACCCGGTGTTCATACAGCGCGATGATCTGGCCCAGCACAAAGGGAGTCAGTTTGGGATAGACCAGCGTGGTCGAGGGGCGGTTGCCGGGGAACACCCGGTGGCGGGCCTGACGGTCCAACTCGGCCCCTGTTGTGCCTTTTTTTGCCATGATCGCGGTGGCCTCGGCCAGCGACCGGCCCCGCATCAGCGCCTCGGACTGCGCCAGACAGTTCGACACCAAAAGCAGGTGCTGGTGCGCAAGATCCGGTTCATGGCCCTCTTTAGCCACCAGAAACTCGCAAGGCACAACCCGGGTGCCTTGGTGAATCAGTTGATAAAACGCGTGCTGGCCATTGGTGCCGGGTTCACCCCAGACCACCGGGCCGGAGTGCGTCGGCAGATCCGACCCATCCAACGCCACGCGTTTGCCGTTACTTTCCATCTCCAATTGCTGCAAATAGGCTGGCAGGCGGCTCAGGCGCTGATCATAGGGCAAAACCGCGCGGGTGGCATAGCCACAGATCTGGTTATGCCAGATGCCGACCAGCGCCAGAATCACCGGCATGTTTTCGGCAAACGGGGCCCAGACAAAACGCTCGTCCATATCCCGGCCTCCGGCAAGGAAATCGTCAAACCCCTCCGGCCCGATCGCCAGCATCAGAGCAAGGCCAATCGGCCCCCATAAAGAATAGCGCCCGCCGACCCAATCCTCGAACCCGAAGACGCGGGCGGCGTCGATGCCGAAGGCCGCAGTCTTGTCCGCAGCCGTCGATACGGCGGCGAACTGCGCCGCCGGATTGGCCACTTTCTGCGCCATCCATTTCCGCGCCGTTTCGGCGTTGGTCATGGTCTCGATCGTGGTGAAGGTCTTTGAGGCCACGATCACCAAAGTGGTTTCCGGATTCAGACCCCGAAGCGTATCAGAGATATGGGCGCCATCGACATTGCTGACATAATGCACCCGTGGCCCGCCGTGATACGGCGCAAGTGCCAGTGTCGCCATCGCTGGCCCAAGATCAGACCCGCCAATGCCGATGTTGATCACATCGGTGATCGCCCCGCCCTGCCCATTGAAACGCCCCTGCCGCAC
>JBIHZO010000059.1:0-11678 GCA_044231405.1 Cypionkella sp.
GCCGATCTGCAGCACCCGCTTGCCCATCATGGAAAAGGCCGCCGACAGGTTCGACGAAGTGGTTGATTTGCCAATCCCGCCCTTGCCATAGACCGAAAACACCTTGGCGCCTTCAATCTTGGTATCGGCATCCTGATGCACCTGCACCGAGCCGTCGCCATCAAGGCCGCGCAGGTTGGGAACGTTATCCAGGCTCATGCTTTTGCCCCTTTCATCTTGGTCAAAATATCCAGGCCGCCATGAAGGCATTGCGGCTTGCCGGAGGCTCCGGCAGAGGGGCTGCGCGGGGTTTTCAGGATCAGGTTCATTCCGCCGCGATCCCTTCCAAACGGTCTTCAAGTTCATCGGCAGCGCCTTGCAGGGCGGCCAGAGTGGCGGCATCGGGCGACCAATAGCTGCGCTCGGATGCCTCGATCAGGCGGTTGGCCATGCGGGCCGAGGCCACCGGGTTCAGGGCCGCCATGCGTTTGCGCATCGCGTCATCCAGCACGAAGGTTTCTGACAGGCGCTGGTAAACCCATGGGTCCACCGCCTCTGCCGTCGCGGACCAGCCCATGGTGTTGGTCACATGCGCCTCGATCTGGCGCACCCCTTCTGCCCCATGCTTCAGCAGGCTTTCATAGAACTTCGGGTTCAGGGTGCGCGAGCGTGACTCCAAAGCGATCTGGTCGCGCAGGGTGCGGATTTTGCCAGTGCCTCGGGTCTGATCCGAGATATAGACGGGCGTATCGGTGCCACGCTGACGCTTCACCGCGCGGGCGATGCCGCCCAGCGTGTCGAAATAGTGATCCACCGAGGTGACGCCCAGTTCCACCGATTCAAGGTTCTGGTAGGCCAGATCGACGTTTTTCAGCGCCTTTTGCAGCATGGCGGCGTTTTTCACGGCCTTGCCATCGCGGCCATAGGCAAAGGACTTGCGCGCTTCATAAGCGTCGGCGAGTTCGTTTTCATCGCCGAAGGCCGAACTGTCGACCAATTGGTTGACGTTGGAGCCGTAGGCGCCCTCGGCATTCGAAAACACCCGCAGCGAGGCGGTTTCCATATCGACGCCCATCTGCTCGGCATAGGCCAACGCATGGGCGCGGATGAAGTTTTGCGACAGCGGTTCATCGGCGGTCGCGCATTTATAGGCGGCCTCGGCCAGCATCTTGGTTTGCAGCGGCAGCAGGTCGCGGAAGATGCCGGACAGAGTCATCAGCACGTCGATGCGCGGGCGGCCCAAGGCGGACAGCGGGATCAGATCGGCACCGCACAGGCGGCCATAGCTGTCAAACCGCGGGCGCGCACCCATCAGGGCAAGCGCCTGACCCACCGGGCCGCCATCGGATTTGATGTTGTCAGACCCCCACAGCACCAGCGCCACGGAACGCGGCAGGGTGGGATGGGCGGCCAACAGTTTGTCGGCCTGCGCCGCCCCATCGCGCAGGGCGAATTCGGTGGGCATGCGGAACGGGTCAAAAGCATGGATGTTGCGGCCCGTGGGCAGGATTTGGGGCGAACGTATCAGATCGCCACCCGGAACCGGGGCGATGAAGCGGGCCGACAGGGCGCGCAGGATGCCCGGAATTTCGGTGTCTTGCGACAGCAGCGCGTCGATGCGCGCGCGCTCGGCCGCGTCCATTGGTGGCAGCAGGTCCAGATAGTCGGCGCGGGCGGCGGCACTCATCGGGCGGCCAATGACGTGCAGCCCGTCAGGGATCAGCGCGGCCTCGGCCTCCAGCAGCTTCAGCCACAGGGCGGCGGGGGCGTGACCGGACATATCGACCGCGGCGGCCTGTTCGGCGATCAGGGTTTCCAACTCGGCCCGCTCCGGGGCCAAGGGGACGAGCGAGCGCCAGCGGGTCAGGCTGTCTTTCAGATCGATCAGGCCCTTGTAAAGGCCAGCTTGCGCCAAGGGCGGCGTCAGGTGGGTGATGGTGACGGCATTGCTGCGGCGCTTGGCCAGCGTCGCCTCGGACGGGTTGTTGGCGGCATAAAGATAGATGTTCGGGATTTCACCGATCAACCGATCCGGCCAATCGCCCGCACCCATTCCAGACTGCTTGCCGGGCATGAATTCCAGCGCGCCATGCATGCCGAAATGCAGCAGGGCATCGGCGGCAAAGCTGTTGCGCAGCCACAGGTAGAACTGCACGAAGGCATGGGTGGGGGCAAAGCCGCGTTCGAACAACAGGCGCATCGGGTCGCCTTCATAGCCGAAGGTGGGCTGCAGACCGACAAAGACATTGCCGAACTGCTGGCCCAGCACAAACAGGCGGCGGCCATCGGATTGAACCTTGCCGGGGGCGGGGCCCCAGACGGCTTCGACCTCTTTCAGATGCGCGGTTTGGCTGACGATGGTGTCGGCATCGACGAAGGCCGCGACATTGGCGGGCTGGCCGTACATCGCCGAATTGCCACCCAGCACGGCGGCGCGCAAGTCATCGACCGTGGCAGGCACATCCAGCGTGTAGCCATCGGCCTTCATCGCGGTCAGGGTGTTGTGCAGGCTTTCGAACACCGAAAGATAGGCGGCGGTGCCAGCGGCCCCGGCATTCGGCGGGAAGCCGAAGAGGACGATACCGACCTTCTTGTCGGCGTTGCGGGTCTGGCGCAGATGGGCGAGGCGCAGGGTCTTCTCGGCCAGGACCGCCACACGCTCGGGGCAGGGCGACATGGCGCGGCTGTCGGCGCTGCCTTTGCATTTGTGCGCACAGCCGGTGCAGCCGTCCAGACCATGACGACCCGCGAACACGGTGGGGTTGGTCGCGCCGTCAATCTCGGGCAGAGCGATCAGCATGGTGGTTTCGATCGGGCCAAGACCTTGCCCTGCACTGGCCCACTGGCCCAGCGTCTGGAACTCTAGGGGATGCGCCGCGATATAGGGCACGTCCAGCGCGGCCAGAGCGGCCACGGCGGCGGGGCTGTCGTTGTAGGCAGGGCCACCGACAAGGCTGAACCCGGTCAGCGACACCATGGCGTCGACGCCTTTGAAATAGGCGTTGATGGCAGGGCGACCGTCAAGCCCACCGGCAAAGGCCGGGATGCAGGCGATGCCGCGCGCCTCGAACGCCGCGATCACGGCGTCATAATGCGCGGTGTCCGAGGCCAGCACGTAAGAGCGCAGCATCAGCAGGCCCACGGTGGCGGTGGCACCCGCGGGGCGGGGCAGGGCGGCCATGTCGGTGGTGATGCGGCCCGCGAGGCGGGGGTGATAAAGGCCGACATCGGGGTAATCAACCGGGGCTTTGGACGCGGTGCCGCGCCAGTCCTTGCGGGTGGAATAGCGACCGATCAGAAATCGCGCCATCTGTTCGATGTTGTCATCCGACCCGCCCAGCCAATATTGCATCGACAGGAACCACGCCCGCATGTCCTGCGCCTTGCCCGGTATCCAGCGCAGGATTTTCGGGATGCGGCGCAGCATCGACATCTGCTTTTCGCCGGAATTGGAGCTGGTCTTGGCACTCGGCTTCAGCTTCTTCAACAGGGCCATGGCCGCCGAGGCGGGCTTGGACATATCCAGATCGCCCATCTTGGTCAGCTTGACGATCTGGCTGTCGGCGATCACCCCGATGAAGGCATCGACGCGGGGACGCGCGGCCAGCAGGTCGGGCAGGATGGCGTTGATATGCTCTTCGATGAAGATCAGGTTGGCGATGATGATGTCGGCGGTCTGCAGATCCGCTTTGCAGCGCGCAAGGGCTGCGGGATTTTCGGCCCATTCGGCGGCGGCGTGGATGGTGATGGTCAGGCCGGGGAAATCCTTGGCGAGGCGGGGGGCCACGCGGGCGGCGGGACCGGCGGCGTGTTGGTCCAGTGTCACCACAACGATGTTGTAGGAAACCCGAGTGCCGGTGAGGGGGGTGTCAGCGCGCATAATGGGCTTTTGCCTCATAGAGGGTTTCGACGGAAATCGCGGTGACGCCTTTGCCTTCGGCGTATTTTTCGGTGTTGCGGCGGGCCTTGCCGCGCACAAAGAACGGGATCTTCTTCAGTTCATTCTCCGCGTCCGACAGCCAGATGATCTGGGCCGACCCGGCAACGGGGGCGACCGTTGGGGGCATCGAGCCCCCATCGCCTGCGGCCGCAGCTGCGGCTTCGGTGACGTCCGGGCGGGCGACATGCTGGCCGCCATGGTGGGAGGCCCCCGCCGCGTCATGAAACTCGAAATCGTCGCGGAACATGTGCAGAAGATGTTCTTCCAGACCCATGACCAAGGGATGCACCCAGGTGTCAAAGATCACATTCGCGCCTTCCCAGCCCATTTGCGGGGAATAGCGGGCGGGAAAATCCTGCACATGGACCGGCGCGGAAATCACGGCGCAGGGGATGCCCAGACGCTTGCCGATGTGGCGTTCCATTTGGGTGCCGAGGATCATCTCGGGGTGCAGGGCGGCGATGGCTGCCTCTACCTCAAGGTAGTCATCGCTGATCAGAGCCTCGACGCCATACTCTTTCGCCAAAGCCCGGATGGGGCGGGCCATCTCGCGATTGAAGCAGCCAAGGCCGACGACCTCAAAGCCCATCTCGTCGCGGGCGATGCGGGCGGCGGCGGCGACATGAGTGCCGTCGCCAAAAATGAACACGCGCTTGCCGGTCAGGTAGGTGCTGTCCACCGAGCGGGTCCACCATGGCAGGCGCAGGCGGGCGGTGTCCATCGTGGCGGCAAGACCGGTGATTGCGGCGACTTCGGCCACGAAATCATGGGTGGCGCCGACGCCGATGGGCACGCATTTGGTGTAGGGTTGCTGGAAGTTCGTCTCCAGCCAGCGCGCGGCGCTTTCGGCGTGTTCAGGGTACATCAGCACGTTGAAATGCGCCGCCGCCATGCGGGCGATGTCGGCGGGGCGCGCGCCCATCGGGGCGCAGACGTTGACGGTGATGCCCATATCGGCCAGCAGACGGGTGACTTCGGTGATGTCGTCGCGGTGGCGGAAGCCAAGGGCGGTGGGGCCGATCAGGTTTGCGGTGATTTCCGTGGTGCGGGCGCAGGCTTTGGCCAGATGGCGGACGATCTGCAGGAAGGTCTCATCGGTGCCGAAACCTTCCTTGCGCTGATAGCTGGGCAGGTCCAGCGGGATCACCGGGAGGCCCAGATTCATGCTTTCGGCCAGACCCGCCGGGTTGTCCTGAATGAGTTCGGCGGTGCAGGACGCGCCCACGATCAGCGCTTCGGGCTGAAACCGGGTGACGGCATCCTGGCAGGCGGTCTTGAACAGACCCGCCGTGTCGCCGCCCAGATCGCGGGCCTGAAAGGTGGTGTAGGTGACCGGCGGGCGGTGGTCGCGGCGTTCGATCATGGTGAACAGAAGATCGGCATAGGTATCGCC
Source organism: Cypionkella sp. (assembly GCA_044231405.1). Classification (GTDB taxonomy): domain Bacteria; phylum Pseudomonadota; class Alphaproteobacteria; order Rhodobacterales; family Rhodobacteraceae; genus Cypionkella. The sequence goes on from JBIHZO010000059.1 coordinate 5,313, forward strand.
CTGCGGCGCGTGCAGCACGTAGTGCAGGCCCTTCATGGCGGTGGCCACGCGCATCGCGCCAACATGGGGCGGGCCTTCGTAGGTCCACAGGGTGAGTTTCATGCCGCCACCGTCGGAGCGGGGGCTGTCAGCCCCCACACCCCCGAGGATATTTTCAGACAGATGAACAGAGCGGTCATTCTGCGGCCTCCATGCGTGGAGCCAGCGGAGCCAGCAAGGCGCGGCGGCGCAGGGGGCGTGCGAACAGGGCGGCCAGATCGCCGGCCTGTTCGTAGAAATGCACGGGCGTGAAGACCAGTTCGATCGCCCATTTGGTGGCCATGCCCTCGGCCTCCAGCGGGTTGGCAAGGCCAAGGCCGCAGACGGTCAGATCGGCGCGGGCAGTACGGGCGCGGTCAAGCTGTTTGTCGACGTCCTGACCTTCGGAAATCACCGGTCCGGCCGCCAGCAGTTGCAGTTCCGGCAACATCAGATCGCGGTGCAGGAAGGGTGTGCCGACCTCCAGCGCCGTCATCCCGCATTCACGGGTCAGAAAACGGGCGAGGGGCAATTCAAGCTGGCTGTCGGGGAAGAAGAAAACCGATTTGCCATCCAGCGTGGCACGGGCGGCGGCCACCGCCTTTTCGGCGCGGGCGCGCGGAGCAGTGGTGATTTGGGCGAAGAGTTCGGGGGAGACGCCAAATTCGGTGGCGATGGCTTGCAGCCACAGGGTTGAGCCTTCGGCCCCGAACGGGAAGGGGGCTGCGATGTGACGGGCGCCGCGACGGATCAGGGCGGCGTGCGTGTCGCCAAGGAAGGGCTGTACCAGCGCGAAGACGGTATTCGGGCCAATCTGCGGCGCATCGGCGGACCGGCGCGCGGGCAGGCAGCGCACATTGGTGATGCCCATGGCGGCCAGCAGGGCCAGCATCTGATCTTCAACCACATCGGGCAGCGCGCCGGCGATCAACAGCTCGCGGGCGGAAGTGGTGGCCAGCCCGGGAACCATCGAGGCAAGGCAGGCATCCTCGCCTTGGGTGAAAGTTGTCTCGATTCCCGAACCGGAATAATTCAGCACGCGGACGTGCGGCGCATGTTTCACGCTCATGCGTTCGGCGGCGCGTTGCAGGTCCAATTTGATCACTTCGGACGGGCAAGAGCCCACCAGAAACAGTTGGCGAATGTCAGGGCGGCGTGACAGCAGCCTTGCGACCTCGCGGTCCAGCTCTGTCTGCGCATCGACAAGACCGGCCAGATCCTTCTCTTCAAGAATCGCGGTGCCAAAGCGCGGCTCAGCGAAAATCATCACCCCGGCGGCCGATTGCAGCAAGTGGGCGCAGGTGCGGCTGCCCACAACCAGAAAGAAGGCGTCCTGCATCTTGCGGTGGAGCCAGATGATCCCGGTCAGGCCGCAAAACACCTCGCGCTGGCCCCGCTCCTTCAGAACCGGAGTGGTGGTGCAACCAAGGCTGGGCACAGGCGCGGTCATGCCCGGACCGCCTGATCCAGCCGGGCCATGCGCAGTTTGCGGATGAACTGGGCGGCGTTGATGGCATAGGTGGCATAGGCCGCAAGGGCCAATCCCATCTGCCCCATGGGCGACAGCGCACCGGTCCAAACCGTTATAATATATGCAGAATGCAGCGCGATGACGGCAAAGCTGAACACGTCTTCCCAAAAGAACGCCGGTGCCAGCAGGTACTGCCCGAACACAACCTTTTCCCAGATTGCCCCCGTCACCATGATCAGAAACAGAAAGCCGGTCTTCACCACCACTGACAGGGTCGCGGCGTCATATCCTGCACCCGTGATCATATACCGCAGCACCAGAACCAACGACACGGCAAAGGCCAGGAATTGCAGAGGGGCAAGGATGCCCTGCACCAAAGTCCATTTGGTTGCGTCGCGTCGCGCACGTTCTTCGGCCGTGTAAAGCGGCTGGCGAACGGAGGGTTGCGTGTGATTCGACGGCATCATCGGGCTTTCACTCATGGTGGACTGTTGCCAATCCTAGCCGCCCGATTCCAAATGTGTCAATCAAAACTTACACTATTTGGGTTGACACATGCTGCAGCCAGCGGTGCGTTTGTGAAAATTCTGCAGCACCAAAAAGAGGGTATTATTATTTAGAAACAGATACTTGAAATTTTGACCCCTGATGCTTATAATTTAAGGTGTCAATTTTCTTTGACAATATCGCGTGGCTATTGGAGAGTTGTGGTCAAGGATGACCCCGATCGTGCTGACACACTCAGATTGCGGTTTTGAGGGCGCCCGTTTTGGGAGCCGGACCTATGCAGGAGTATCTGCCTCTCAATCAGGCGCGGGCTGCGACTGGGGATACCACCGGGGTAAGCTATTTCGCGTCACAAGTGGTGTCGCTGCTGGCCGATCGCAGCGCCAAGACGATTGCCGAACCGCGCGAATCCCTGATCACCGGGCTGATCACGGCGTCGCTGTCGGGCACGAAGGTGGCCTTCGCCGAACTGCTGACAGAGGTGAAGCGGTCGCGGATCAGTGTGGCGGCTCTGGCCGACATCTATATTCCGATCGCGGCGCGACGGATGGGGCAGGCCTGGCACGACGATCAGATGTCATGGATCGACGTCACCATCGGCGTGGGCCGGATGCAAAGCCTGCTGCGCGAGATCGGCACCGCCTGGGTGGCGGATCAGGCGGGCGATGCGGGCCATGGCACGGTGATGTTCATTGTACCCGACCGCGAGCAGCACACATTGGGGCCGATGGTGGCCACCGGGCAGATGCGGCGCTATGGCGTGTCGGTGTGCCTGCGGATTGCCCCCAGCTTCAACGAATTGCGCAGCCTGATGGCGGCACGGCATTTCGATGGGGTGATGATCTCTGTGGCGACACGGGAAAAGCTCGAATCCGTCGCCAAGACTGTGCAATTCCTGAAGTCTGTCATGAGCAAGCCAACACCCATCGTCGTCGGAGGGGCGGTGATGGCCAAGGTGGAGGATCCTGCATCATGCACTGGCGCTGATTATTCTTCAAATGACGTGGGTGCGGCGCTTGAGGTGATGGGCCTTAAGTTTGACGCCTTTTGCGTGTTGAAACGCGCTTAACAAACCGCTGTCCCGAAAGCGCGGGTGTGCGGCAGAAATGGCCAAATGACAGTGAATACGGATACCAAACACTTTATGTCGGGCATGACAATGCCGTTGATAGACCCGGAGTTGCTCTCCGAAATTGTCTCAACGGCTGCGGATATCTCGTTGCTGATAGCGGGCGACGGTCGCGTTGTGGCCGTGATGGTCAACCCGGCCCATTTGGCCTTTGGCCGCCTTGAGGCTTGGGTCGGCAGACAGATATCTGAAATCGTCACCGAGGAAAGCAATGACAAGCTGATCCGGCGGTTCGAACAGGTCAGTCGCCCCGGCGCGCGGGCCGTGGTGGTCGAGGTCAACCATGTCGATCAGGCGCTGTGGGAATTTCCGGTGCGCTATTCCATGCACAACATTGGCAAGGACCGCTCGGTGCTGATGATGGGCCGCGACATGCGTCCGGTGGCCGAGATGCAGCAGCAGTTGGTCATGGCGCAGTTCGCCCTGGAACGCGACTACGAAACCCAGCGCGAGATGGACACCCGCTATCGCGTGCTGATGGAAGCCACCCGCGATGCGGTGGTGCTGGTTGCGATGAATTCGGGCCGCATTTCCGATCTGAACGCGGCGGCAGCGGTGATGCTGGGCGGGTCGCGTCAGGATCTGGTCGGCGCGGCAATTGCGCAGGAATTTGAAGGCCGCCGTCGCGGCGAGTTTCTGGAAAGCCTGTCCAACATTGCCTCGGCTGATGCGGTCAGCCCGGTGGAACTGGTGGCCCGGCGGTCGCAGCGCAAGGTGCGGGTGATCCCCAAGCTGTTCCGCGCGGCAGGCGAACGCCTGATGCTGTGCCGGATCGAGGCGCCCGAGCAAAGCAATTCGCCCAACACCGAAACCAATGAAAACCTTGAGCGTCTGTTCCACGAGGGCGTCGATGCGATGGTGTTTCTGGATCAGGACGGCATCATCAGTTCGGTCAATGATGCGTTTCTGAAGCTGACCGACAGCACGCATCTGGCCTCGGTGCGTGGCCGGTCACTGGCGGATTATCTGGCCCGGGGCGGGGTGGATTTGCGCGTGTTGTTGGACAACGCCCGCCGTGCGCGTCAGTTGCGCCTTTACGCCACCCGGATACTCAGCGAGTTTAAGGGCGAGGTGCCGGTTGAAATCTCGGCCACCTTCCTGACCGACCGGCCCAAGCCCGGTTTTGGCCTGATCATCCGCGATGCCAGCCGCGCGGAAATGCTGCGCCGTCCCGGGTTTTCGGCGGGCGATGATGGCATGCGGTCGGTGATGGAACTGGTGGGGTCGTCCACCCTGAAAGACATCGTCGCCGAAACCACCGATGTGGTGGAAAAGATGTGCATCCAGACCGCCGTGGATCTGACGCGCAACAACCGGGTGGCTGCGGCGGAAATGCTGGGACTGTCGCGGCAGTCTCTGTATGTCAAGTTGCGCAAGTTCGGACTGCTGAGCAAAGACGACGAATAGCACCTACCGAGCCCCCGATGTGATCGGCGTCACCGCGATCACCCCGGCGCTTCATGAGGCCGAGGCGGTGCTGAAGATCGTATCCGAGGCGGTGCCGGACGCGCTGCGGGTGCTTGGCGGCGTGTATGCGACCTTCAGCCAGGTGCTGTCCGAAGCGCCTTGGGTGGATGTGATCGTGTGCGGTGAGGGTGAGGAAATCATGAGCGCCCTGCTGCAGGCCCGCCGCGACGGCCGCTGGCCCGCAGATCAGCGCAAGATCAAGGGCTTGGCCTTTATGGAGGGCGGCGAAATCGTCGCCACCCCGGCCGCCGCCACTGTGGAGAACCTTGACGGCGTCGACCCGGACTGGACCATTCTGGACTGGTCGAAAGATATCTGCACGCCTCTGGGTGTCCGCGTCGCCATCCCCAACATGGCGCGTGGCTGCCCCTTCACCTGCAGCTTTTGCAGCCAGTGGAAGTTCTGGCGCGACCACCGCGTGCGCGATCCGCAAAAGGTGGTGGATGAGATTGAACGGCCGGTGAACGATCATCAGGTCGGGTATTTCACCCTCGCCGACGAAGAGCCCACCAGCAACCGCAAGAAATTCATCGAGTTCTGCGAAGAGCTGATCAAACGCGATCTGCCCGACCGGGTGAAATGGGGCATCAACATCCGTGTCACCGACATCATGCGCGACCGCGCCTTGCTGTCGCTGTTCCGCCGTGCGGGGTTGGTGCATGTGTCCTTGGGCACCGAGGCCGCCGCACAGTTGAAGCTGGACCAGTTCAACAGGGAAACCACGGTCGCCGACAACAAGCTGGCGATCAAGCTGCAGCGCGACGCCGATATTTTCGTCGAGGCGCAGTTCATCGTGGGTCTGGACAATGAAACCGCAGAAACGCTGGAGGAAACCCTCCAGATGGCCTGGGATTGGCAGCCCGATCTGGCCAATTGGGCGATGCATACGCCCTGGCCCTTTACCCCGCTGTTTCAGGAATTGCACGATCAGGCCGAGGTGTTTGATTTCTCGAAATACAACTTCGTGACGCCGATGATGAAGCCCGCCGCGATGACGCGGGGCGCGTTGCTGAATGGCGTGATGAAGGACCACCGCCGCTTTTACATGCGCAAGGCGCTGTTCCACCATCCGTGGCGCGGAACCGGGTTTCGGCGGAAATACCTGCTGGGTTGTCTCAAGGCATTCCTCAAGGCTGGGGTTGGGCGCAGCTTCTATGACCTTGGAAAGGCTGGGTATTGGGGGCCGCAATCCAAGGGCAAAGTGGATTTCCACTTTGACGACACCCGCACCATTGCCAAGGCGCAAATGCAGGATTGGGACGCCACAGCCGACAAAGCCGCCCGCGCCCGTGAACGCCAACAGGCCTTGCGCGCGCAAACCAAAGAGCGCGCCGCCGAACGCAATGCTGGACAGATCAGTGGGTGGTCGGCAGAGATCCAGATGCCAGATGCCAGATGCCAGATGCCGGATGACGCGCGCGCGGTCATGGCCTGCGGCGGCGGTCAGCAGCAAATGACCGAAACCGCGGACTGATCTGTGGACACCGTGGCCCGCATCGGCCCCAATGCGTTGTTGCAACTGGTGCCGGTGCTGGACCGCGCCATCGGACCCATCGCCCGCGCCGCGCTGTCTGACGGCGCGGGCCTGACGGTGCCGCCCCCGGATGCCGAAATGTGGCCCGAGGCTGATGTGGCCCGCCTGCACCGCGCATCGGTGCAGGATCACCCCGGTGCAGCATCCGGCCTCTTGCGCACCGCTGGTCTGGGCACCGGCGACTACATCCTGGAAAACCGCATCCCCGGTCCGGCCAAGGCCCTGATCCGCGCGCTGCCC
>JBIHZO010000060.1:0-11673 GCA_044231405.1 Cypionkella sp.
CCCCCCGGACCCCCGAGGATATTTTTACCAAGATGAAAGGGAGCAGCATGTCTCCGCTCAACATCAAAACCGGCGCGACCAGCCATTCGGCCTATGATCTGCGGGACCCCAATGCCGAGGTGATTGAAACTCATACTCTGGCCGTGGTGGTCGATAACGAAAGCGGCGTGCTGGCGCGGGTGATCGGGCTGTTTTCCGGGCGCGGCTACAACATCGACAGCCTGACCGTGGCCGAAACCGACCATGCCAGCCATCTGTCGCGCATCACGGTCGTCACCACCGGCACGCCGCAAGTGATCGAACAGATCAAGTCGCAGCTGGGCCGCATGGTGCCGGTGCATGCGGTGCATGATCTGACGGTGGAAGGCCCCTCGGTGCAGCGCGAGCTGGCATTGATCAAAGTGGCAGGCAAGGGCGAGGCGCGGATCGAGGCGCTGCGTCTGGCCGAGATTTTCCGCGCCCATGTCGTCGACAGCACACTGGAGTCCTTCGTGTTCGAGATGACCGGCACACCGGAAAAGATCGACAGCTTTGCCGAGTTGATGCGGCCTTTGGGCCTGCGCGAAATCGCGCGCACCGGGGTTGCGGCCCTGTCGCGCGGTCTTTGACAACACGGCTGCGCGACCAAGGCGCGCAGCCCATAGCCCCGGCCCGATCCTTGGCCTATACTTCCCCCAAGGCAGGAGGCCCGCATGATCGTAGAGCTTGGACATTTCACACTGGTGCTGGCCTTCATGGTGGCGGTGGTGCAGTCGACAGTGCCGATGTACGGGGCGTGGCGGCGTGACGCGCGCCTGATGGCAGTGGCGGACCCGGCGGCGGTGATCCAGCTGTTTCTGGTGGCCGTGTCCTTCGCAGCCCTGACCTATGCCTTTGTGACATCAGACTTTTCCCTGCGCCTTGTGGTGGCCAATTCGCACACAGACAAGCCGATGCTGTACAAATTCGCGGGTGTCTGGGGCAACCATGAAGGGTCACTGTTGCTGTGGTCGCTGTCTTTGGCGAGTTTTGGTGCCTGTGCGGCGTGGTTTGGCGGCAACCTGCCTGCGACGCTGAAGGCGCGCGTTCTGGCCATTCAAGGGCTGATTGGCGTGGCATTTCTGGCCTTCATGCTGCTGACATCGAACCCGTTCCTGCGTCTTGCGATGCCGCCTTTGAATGGCGAAGACCTCAATCCCTTGCTGCAAGACCCCGGCTTGGCCTTTCACCCGCCGTTCCTGTACCTTGGCTACGTCGGCCTTTCGATGAGCTTTTCCTTCGCCGTCGCCGCCCTGATTGAGGGCCGGGTGGATGCCGCCTGGGCGCGCTGGGTGCGGCCGTGGACGCTGGCAAGCTGGATCTTCCTGACCATCGGCATCGGTCTGGGATCGTGGTGGGCCTATTACGAACTCGGCTGGGGTGGGTTCTGGTTCTGGGACCCGGTGGAAAACGCCAGCTTCATGCCATGGCTGATCGCTGCCGCCTTGTTGCACAGCGCCATCGTGGTTGAGAAACGCGAAAGCCTGAAGGCGTGGACCATCCTGCTGGCGATCATCGCCTTTGGCTTTTCATTGACCGGCACGTTCATTGTGCGATCGGGCGTCATCACTTCGGTGCATGCCTTTGCCAATGACCCCGAACGCGGCGTGTTCATCCTGGCGATCCTTGCATTCTTCATGGGCGGGGCGCTGCTGCTGTTCGCCGCCCGCGCCTCTGTGTTGGAGGCAAAGGGCATCTTCGCCATGGTCAGCCGCGAAAGCGCGTTGCTGGCCAACAACCTGTTGCTGGCAGTGTCTGCCTTTGTGGTGTTCATCGGCACCATCTGGCCCTTGATCGCCGAACTGGTGTTTGCGCGCAAACTGTCGGTCGGTGAGCCTTTTTTCAATGCCGCGTTCTCGCCTTTCATGGTGCTGCTGGCGCTGATCCTGCCGATTGGCGCGATGATGCCGTGGAAACGGGCCGAGATCGGGCGGGCCATCCGTCCGTTGCGCGGCGCGATCGTGTTGGCGATTGCGGCGGGGCTTTTGGCCTATGCACTGCAAACCGGGCGGTCGGCTTTGGGTCCGGTCGGGTTATCTTTGGGCGTCTGGGTTGTGGCCGGGGCATTGACCGACCTTTGGGCGCGCTGCGGTCGCGGGCCGATCGGCACCAGGCTGGCCCGTCTGACCCGCCTGCCCCGCGCCGATCTGGGCAAGGTTACGGCGCATTCCGGCCTTGGCATCACCATCTTTGCCGTGGCCGCGATGAACGCATGGGTGACAGAAGATATCCGGGTGGTGAAAATCGGCGAAACCTTTGCCTTGGGCAGCTATGACGTCACGCTGGCCGAGGTGCATGAAGAGCAAGGCCCCAACTACACCACCACCATGGCCGAAATGCGGGTGACGCGGAACGGAGCCGATGTGGTGACGCTTTTCCCCGAAAAGCGCATCTACCCGGTGCAGGCGATGCCCACGACCGAGGCGGCGATCGACTATGGCGCCTTCCGGGATCTGTATCTGGTGATCGGCGATCCACAAGACGGCGGTGGCTATGCCGTGCGCAGCTACATCAAGCCCTTTGCCAATTGGCTGTGGGCGGGGGTGCTGCTGATGGCCTTTGGCGGCACACTCAGTCTCACCGACCGGCGCTATCGCATCGCGGCAGGTGCGCGGCGTGACGCTGCTGTGGCCCAACCGGCGGAGTGATGATGCGCGCGTTGATCCTGGCCTTGATGCTACTGGCCGCCCCAGCCTTTGCCGTGCAACCCGACGAGGTGTTGTCCGATCCGGTGCTGGAGTCCCGGGCGCGCGAGATTTCGCGCGACCTGCGCTGCCCGGTCTGTCAGGGCGAGTCCATTGACGATTCCAGCGCCCCGATCAGCCGTGACCTGCGGCTTGCCGTGCGCGAACGTCTGGTGGCCGGGGACAGCGATGCCGAGGTTGTGGATTACATCGTGACCCGTTTTGGTGAGTTCGTGCTGTTCAATCCGCGCAGCACCGGGTCCAGCCTGATCTTGTGGCTGGCCGGACCGGCGATGCTGCTGGCGGGCTTGGGCATTGCCTATGCCACCACGCGCAAGGGTGCGACCACCCCCGAAGCGGCGGCTTTGAGCGATGAAGACCGCAAGCGCTTGGCCGATCTGATGGAGCAGTGACGGAAGGTTACGCTTTCGCCGATGCCCTGCCCTGCTATCCTGCCCGAGACCGGGAGGGATCATGTTTCAGACCATAACCTACAACCTGTCGCAGGGTGTCGCGGTGATCGCGCTCAACCGGCCATCGGTGATGAACGCACTGTCGCGGCAGTTGCGGGCCGAGATGTTGGTGGCGGTGCGAAACGCTGCGGCAGAGGCGCGGGTGCTGGTGATCACCGGCACGGGCCGGGCGTTCTGCTCGGGTCAGGATCTGGCCGATGCGGCGGCGATTGGCGCGCTGGATCTGGAGCGGATCCTGAACGAGGAATATGTGCCGCTGCTCAAGGCGATCACCGATTGCCCGATCCCGACGATTGCAGCGGTCAACGGGGCTGCGGCGGGGGCCGGGGCCAATCTGGCGCTGGCGGCAGATGTGGTGATTGCCTGTGACAGCGCGTCTTTCATTCAGGCCTTCACCCGCATCGGCTTGGTGCCGGATGCGGGCGGCAGCTATTGGTTGCCGCGCCAGATCGGGTTGGCCCGCGCGATGGGGTCGATCCTGTTTGCTGACAAGATCACCGCACGGCAGGCGGTAGATTGGGGCATGATCTACGAAAGCGTTCCCGACTCCGGCTTCGAGGCGCATTGGCAGGCGCGGGCGCAGACCTTGGCGCAGGGGCCGACGCGGGCCTATCACGGGGTCAAAACCGCGCTGCGGGCGTCGTTCGACAATGATCTGGACGCACAATTGGCACTGGAGGCGCGGTTGCAGGGCGAATGCGGCGCAACAGATGATTTCCGCGAAGGCGTTGCGGCCTTTCTGGAGAAGCGCACCGCCAAGTTTCGCGGCGCCTAGCACCACGCTCCACCCCGCTTCGGATCAGGACCGGGGCGGCACAGTCACCTGCGCCCGGCCTTGCGCGTTGACAACAGCAAGTTGGTTTCCGACGTGATCACGCCTTCAATGTTGCGGATGCGGTTGATCACCTCGTCCAACTCGATCAGCGTCTGCGTCGAAATTTCGGCGATCAGGCTCCATTTGCCATTGGTCGAATGCACCGCCATCACCGCCGGAATCCCCGCCAGCCGCGCCATGACCTTCTCGCCACCCTTGCCCTCGATGATGATCATCATCAGCCCGCGCACCGGGGCCTCGGCCACGTCGCCGCGGGTCAGCACGGTAAAGCCCGCGATTTCGCCCTTCAGGGTCAACCGCTCCATCCGGCTGCGCACCGTGGCGCGCGACAGTCCCAGACGGTCAGCCAGATCGGACAAGGCGGCGCGGCCATCACGGCGCAACTCGGCAATCAACCGGATATCCACTTCGTCCAACATGCGCAATTTCCCTGCCACTTTGCGAAAGTCTCTGTGCGAAACGTCCTAAATGCCCGTATGATTCGCCGCAAGATGGAAACATCTTGCCCCAAAAGGAGATCCACATGCCCAACGCCATCCTGATCGGAGCCCCAATTGACGAGGGCCAGCGTCGCCCCGGCTGCGTGATGGGGCCAACCGCTTACCGGGTGGCGGGGCTGGCGGCGGCGATCCGCGATCTTGGGCATGGCGTCACCGATTGGGGCGATGTCGCCCTGCCGCAGCTTGCCGAGGCCACCTGCGCCAACCCCGCCGTACATTCCCTGCCGCAGGTGTTGGGCTGGACCGAAGTGCTGGCGGACCGCGTCGACGATGCGCTGTCACAAGGCGGTTTGCCGATCATTCTGGGCGGCGATCACAGTCTGGCTTTGGGAACCGTTGCCGGGGCTGCGGCCTTTGCCGAGCGCGCGGGCCGGCCGCTGTTCCTGCTGTGGCTGGATGCGCATTCCGATTTTCACACCCCGATGACCACCACCAGCGGAAATCTGCACGGCACGCCCGTCGCCTATATTGCGGGCCGTGATGGCTTTGAGGCCTTCCCCCCCTTTCCCGCCGTCATCCCGGCAGATCGGATTTGCCTCTACGGCATCCGCTCGGTCGATCCTGCCGAACATGCGGCGCTGCTGAAACATGACATTGCGATCAATGACATGCGCGTGCTGGACGAGCGCGGCGTCGTGGCCCCCCTGCGCGAATTTCTCGACAAGGTGCGCGATGCGGGCGGCATGCTGCATGTGTCTTTGGACGTCGATTTCCTTGACCCGTCGATCGCCCCCGCCGTTGGCACCACGGTTCCGGGCGGCACCACGTTTCGGGAGGCGCATCTGGTGATGGAACTGCTGCACGAATGCGGACTTGTGACGTCCCTTGACCTTGTCGAGTTGAACCCTTTCCTCGATGAGCGTGGCCGCACCGCCAAGCTGATGGTGGAACTGGTTGGCAGCCTGATGGGCCGCAAAGTGTTCGACCGCCCAACGCGCAGCTTCTAACTCATGGAAATCGCAATGAAATCCCCATCGCATCAGGCCTATGTGCCGTTTGTGTCCGTTGATCACATGATGAAGCTGGTGCTGCATCTGGGGATTGAACGCGTGCTGCAGGATTTGGCTGTGGAAATCGAAACTGATTTCCGCCGCTGGCCGTCATTTGACAAAACCCCGCGGATTGCCTCCCATTCCGATGTCGGGGTCATCGAACTGATGCCAACCTCTGACGGTGAAACCTACGGCTTCAAATATGTAAACGGCCATCCGTCAAACATGAAGAAGGGCCTGCAAACCGTGACCGCCTTTGGCCTTTTGGCCGACGTGGCGACGGGCTATCCGGTTCTGTTGTCAGAAATGACCATCCTGACGGCGCTGCGCACGGCGGCGACAAGTGCCATGGCCGCGAAGTGGCTGGCCCCGGCGGGCAGCACGGTGATGGCGCTGATCGGCAATGGCGCGCAGGCCGAGTTTCAGGCGCTGGGTTTCAAGGCGATTTGCGGGGTCACCGAGGTGCGGCTTTACGACATCGACCCGGTGGCGACGGTAAAATGTGCAAAAAATCTGGCAGGGCGCGGCTTGCAAGTCGTGTCCTGCAAATCGCCGGAAGAGGCGATTCTGGGCGCGCAGATCATCACCACCGTCACGGCAGACAAGCAATATGCAACGATCCTGACCGACAATATGGTCGGCGCTGGCGTGCATATCAACGGCGTCGGCGGCGACTGCCCCGGCAAGACCGAACTGCACCGCGACATCCTGCTGCGGTCGTCGATCTTTGTGGAATACCCCGAACAATCGCGGATTGAGGGCGAGATTCAACAGCTTGACCCAGACCACCCCGTCACCGAACTGTGGCAGGTGATCGCGGGTCAGGCGCAGGGCCGCACTTCGGCGCAGGAAATCACCCTGTTCGACTCGGTGGGCTTTGCCGTCGAGGATTTCAGCGCCCTGCGTTATGTCCGCGCCCAGTTGCAAGAGACCGGGTTCTTCACCCAGCTTGACATGATCGCCGACCCCGATGATCCGCGCGATCTGTTTGGCATGCTGCTGCGGTCGGCATAACGTCTGCGGTTGCGCCTTTCGGCAGCCACGCCCCTCGCGCCCGTGGCCGCGTTGACAACCTTGGCCATCCGGCGGACCTTGGTCGTGGCACACGCAGGGGGGCTGCCGTGGGTAAGTGGGGACCCGCGCTTTGAACAGGTTGACGCTTGGCTGAATCCCCCTGCTGGCAGCCCGCCGCCATGACGTCTTTGCGACCTCAGGCAGCGCGGCCAAACGCCCGCCATCCTTGCAGACCAAGGCTAGATTGGTGTAGAAATACTCCAACCATATCTAGACATGTTCAGCAAGGCGGCGTTACGTGAGCGATACCCCGGAAACTCCTGAAATCATGGACGAAAAACCGATCCGCATGGCCCATGACGGCCCGCAGATCGACATCGTCGATGAAATGAAGACAGCTTACCTCGATTACGCGATGAGCGTGATCGTTTCGCGGGCTATTCCAGACCTGCGCGACGGGCTGAAACCGGTTCACCGGCGCATTCTTTATGCGATGAACGAGGTCGGAAACACGCCCGACAAACCGTACCGCAAATCTTCCCGCCCCGTCGCCGACACCATGGGCAAATACCACCCCCATGGCGACTCGGCGATCTATGACGCGCTGGTGCGGATGGCGCAGCCGTTTTCGATGTCTTTGGTGTTGCTGGATGGTCAGGGCAATTTTGGCTCTATGGACGGCGACCCCGCGGCGGCCTTCCGCTACACCGAAGTGCGGATGGGCAAGCCCGCGACCTTCCTTCTGGCCGATATTGACAAGGAAACCGTTGATTTCCAAGACAACTACGACGGCAAAGACCGAGAGCCGACGGTGCTGCCGGCGCGCTATCCCAACATGCTGGTCAATGGGGCCGAAGGCATTGCGGTCGGCATGGCCACGCGGATTCCGCCCCACAATCTGGGTGAAGTGATCGACGGCACGCTGGCGCTGATCGACAATCCCGACCTGTCGACCGAAGCCCTGATGGAGATCATTCCTGCCCCCGATTTCCCGACGGGGGCCACGATTCTGGGTCGGTCCGGCGCGCGCAAAGCCTATCTGGAGGGGCGCGGTTCGATCATCGTGCGCGCCAAAACCCGGATCGAAGAAATCCGCACCGGGCGCTTTGCGATCATCATCGACGAGGTGCCTTATCAGGTCAACAAGGCCCGCATGATCGAAATCATCGCCGAACAGGTGCGTGAGAAGAAGATCGAAGGCATCGCCCATGTGCAGGACGAGTCCGACCGCATCGGCGTGCGGGTCGTGATCGAGTTGAAGCGTGATGCCACGGCGGATGTGGTCCTGAACCAGCTTTACCGGTTCACACCGATGCAAACCTCGTTTGCGTGCAACATGTTGGCACTGAACGGCGGGCGGCCGGAACAGCTGACCCTGCGCGATTTTCTGACGCATTTTCTGACCTTCCGCGAAGAGGTGGTCGCACGTCGCACCGCTTACGAGCTGCGCCGCGCCCGCGAGCGCAGCCATATCCTGTGCGGTCTGGCGGTGGCGGTTTCCAATGTCGATGAAGTTGTGGCCACGATCCGCTCCTCTGCCGACCCGGCCGAGGCGCGCGAACGGCTGATGACCAGACGCTGGCCTGCCGGGGACATCATCCCCTATATCAAGCTGATCGACGACCCAAGCCACCCGATCAACGACGATGGCACTTACAATCTGTCGGAAATTCAGGCCCGCTCGATTCTGGAGTTGCGCCTGCAGCGGCTGACCGCAATGGGCGTCAAGGAGATCACCGACGAGCTGCAGGAACTGGCCGGCAAGATTAAGGATTACCTTGAGATTCTGGGCAGCCGTGAGCGGATCATGGCGATCATCTCGGATGAATTGCGCGAGGTGAAACAGCTTTTCGCCGTGCCGCGCCGCACCGAAATCGTCGATTGGGCCGGCGACATGGAAGACGAAGACCTGATCGAACGCGAAGACATGGTCGTGACGATCACCAGCGGCGGCTACATCAAGCGCACGCCGCTGTTCGAGTTCCGCAGCCAGAACCGGGGCGGCAAGGGTCTGTCCTCGATGGCCACCAAGGAAGACGACGTGGTGACGACGCTTTTCGTCGCCAACACCCATACCAACCTGCTGTTCTTCACCACCGATGGCATGGTCTACAAGCTGAAAACCTGGCGGTTGCCCTTGGCGGGGCGGACAGCGAAAGGCAAGGCGATGGTCAACATTCTGCCGATTGCTCAGGGCATTTCGATTGCCGCGCTGATGCCCGTCGATGCGCCCGAGGCAGACTGGGACAACCTGCAAATCGTCTTTGCCACCAGTGACGGCGATGTGCGTCAGAATGATCTGTCCGATTTCGTCAACGTCAAACGCAATGGCAAGATCGCGATGAACCTGCCTGAGGGCGTGTTTCTGGTGAACGCCGCGATTGCGGATGAGAATGACGACATCATGCTGGTGACGGCGCTTGGCCGTGCCATCCGCTTCCCCACCACCGAAATCCGGGTCTTCAAATCGCGCGGATCGACCGGGGTGCGTGGCATTCGGGTCGGCGCGGGCGACAAAGTGGTTTCCATGTCGATCATCCGGCATTTTGAGGCCGATCCAGCCGAGCGTGAGGCTTATCTGAAACAGCGTCGCCTGATGGCAGGTGCGGTGGACGAGGTCGAGGCGGATGAGGACGAAGCGGCGGTCGAGGTGGGACAATTGTCCGTCGAACGCTACACTGAGATGTCTGCGGCCGAAGATCTGATCCTGACCATCACCACGGCGGGGTCGGGCAAGTTGTCGTCCAGCCACGATTATCCGGTGCGCGGGCGCGGCGGCATGGGCGTCAAGGCCATGGACGGCGCCATGCGCGGCGGGCCATTGGTGGCGTCCTTCAAGGTTGATCTGTCGGATCAGATCATGCTGGCCACCTCGACCGGCCAGTCGATCCGGGTGCCGGTGGATCAGATTTCCTTCCGATCCCGCTCTGCTGGCGGGGTGAAAGTATTCAACACCGGCGGTGATGAGCAGGTGGTGTCCGTCGCCCGCGTGGCTGAACAGGCCGATGAGTGACCTTGCGGCGCGGCTGGCGATGCTGGCCGCGCAGGGGGAAACCGAAACCTACGGCGCGATGGCACAGGCTTTGGGCATGCGCATCGGGGTTTTGACGGCGGCATTGGAAGAAGGGATGGCGCTGGACGCGGCGGCATGACGGCCCTTGCGTGCGGCGCTGTGTCGGGGGCGGTTGGTGGGCTGCCCGCGCGCGGGTTCTTTCTGAAAGCGGCTAAGTTGGGGTTTGACGTGTCTGACCCAATTGGCTTTGCGACAAGTCACCGCGCAGGGCTGTTCAGTCGCAGGGCGTAGCGCTATGTCGCAAAGGCCGGGGGTTTCCCCAGGCAAGTATTTGCTCTGCAAATACTTGCCCGGCCCCCCGGGATATTTGGGCCAAGATGAAAGACAAGAGATGACGCAGACGCTTCACATTATCGGCGGCGGCATGGCCGGATCAGAGGCGGCCTGGCAAGCGGCTGAAATGGGCGTGCGCGTGGTGATCCACGAGATGCGCCCTGCTGTGGGAACCTTCGCGCACCGGACCGGGAATTTTGCCGAGATGGTCTGTTCGAATTCGTTCCGGTCTGATGATGATGAACAAAACGCGGTTGGCTTGCTGCATTGGGAAATGCGGGCGGCGCGCGGCTTGATCATGGAAATGGCGCAGGCGCATCGCTTGCCCGCCGGGGGCGCGCTGGCCGTGGACCGTGATCCCTTCGCGGAAGCCGTGACGGCACGGCTGCACGCGCATCCGCTGATTTCATCGTCGTTTGAAGAGGTGACGGAACTGCCGGATCAGGGGAACTGGATCGTGGCGACGGGGCCGCTGACCTCGGGGGCTTTGGCGCAAAGCATCCGGGCCGCAACCGGTGCCGACGCGTTGGCCTTCTTCGACGCCATTGCCCCGATTGTTTACGCCGAGTCTGTGGACATGTCGGTGGCCTGGATGCAGTCGCGCTATGACAAAGGCGAGACGGCGGAGGAACAGACCGCCTATATGAATTGTCCGATGGACCGCGATCAGTACTATGCCTTCATCGACGCGCTGTTGGCGGCGGAAAAGACCGAGTTTCACGAGGGTGAAACCGCGGGCTATTTCGACGGCTGCCTGCCCATCGAAGTGATGGCAGAACGCGGGCGTGAGACGTTGCGCTTTGGCCCGATGAAGCCGGTGGGGCTGACCAACCCCCACAACCCGATGAAGCCCTATGCCGTGGTGCAACTGCGCCGCGACAACAAGCTGGGCACGCTTTACAACATCGTGGGGTTTCAGACCAAGATGAGGTACGGCGCGCAAACCACTGTTTTCAAGATGATTCCAGGACTTCAGGACGCCAACTTCGCGCGGCTGGGCGGCATTCACCGCAACACATTCATCAATTCGCCCACCCTGCTGGACGATCAGATGCGGTTGAAATCGCGGCCCAACATCCGCTTTGCGGGCCAGATCACCGGTGTTGAGGGCTATGTCGAATCATCGGCCATGGGGCTGCTTGCGGGGCGGATGGCTGCGGCTGAACTGCTTGGCCGCGTTTTGCCGCCGCCGCCACCCGACACGGCCATGGGCGCATTGATCACCCACATCACCGGCGGGGCCGAGGCGAAAACCTTTCAACCGATGAACGTGAACTTTGGCCTCTTCCCCCCGATTGATGCGCGCGGCGGGCGCAAGGGGCGCAAAGACCGCTACAAGGCCTACACCGACCGCGCCAAAGACAGCTTCACGGCATGGCTGGCGTAACCCGCTTTGCGCCCTCGCCCACCGGGCCGCTGCATCTGGGCCATGCCTATGCGGCGCTGGTTGCGGCGGCGCGGGGGGAGCGGTTCTTGCTGCGGATCGAGGATATTGATCAGCCACGTTGCAAGCCTGAATGGGAGGCGCAGATTTACGCGGATCTGCACTGGCTTGGCCTGACTTGGGCCGACCCCGTGATGCGGCAATCGACCCGCCTGCCCGCCTATCAAACGGCGCTGGACCGGCTGGCCGCCATGGGCCTCACCTACGCCTGTACCTGCTCGCGCGGCGACATTCGCGCCGCTCTGTCGGCCCCACAAGAGGGGGTGATCGGCCCCGATGGCCCGATCTACCCCGGCACCTGTCGGGGACGGCAAGGCGAGGGGGCGGTGCGGTTGGACATGGCGGCGGCCATGGCGCGG
The DNA here is from genome assembly GCA_044231405.1 of Cypionkella sp. GTDB lineage: Bacteria > Pseudomonadota > Alphaproteobacteria > Rhodobacterales > Rhodobacteraceae > Cypionkella. The sequence goes on from JBIHZO010000060.1 coordinate 11,666, forward strand.
CTGGGGGG